>NZ_JAHC01000011.1 GCF_002924625.1 Petrotoga sibirica DSM 13575
CTAGAAAGGTCAAGAAGTGTAATAGACGAACAAGTAAAACAAGGGGTAGGGATAAACGAAGAAGCAAAAGAGTTGAGTGAATTAGCCACAGAATTAAAAGGATTAGTTGGAAGTTTTAAGATATAAAATTTTGCTGAATTGTGCAAAAAGCTTTTTGCTACTTTATGCAAAAGTGTTCTTTATAATGCCTTAGAAACAATTTCCATATTCTCATTTGCGAAGCAAATGCCTTTGAGGGGTTTACCCCTCAATGTCCGGGTTTGCCCCTTAATGCACGGGTAAAGGGGCGCTGAAACAAGTTTTAGAGTACCTAAAGCCTGTACAAAATATTTTTTTTGAGGAGGAATCTCAATTGCAAATATCTTTAAATGGAAAATGGAAGGTTTACGACAATGAAAAAGAGTTTGAGTTTGATGGAAACGTCCCTGGAACCGTACAAGGAGACCTTGTGGATTTGAATCTCATGCCTCACCCTTATGTAGGAGAAAATGAAAAACTTTTCAAAAGGTTAGAATGGAAAAATTGGATATATTATAAGAAATTTCACATAGAAGAGATAAACAATGAGCTACGTTACGATCTTGTATTAGAAGGTGTAGATACCCTTTCAAATATCTACCTTAACGATAATTTCGTTGGAGAAACCGAAGATATGTTCATAGAATACCGGTTTGACATTAAAAATCATCTCAAAATTGGGAAAAATTCTTTAAGAATAGAGATTAAATCTCCAATAGACCTTCCTAAAAGATTTGAAAAAAATTACGGGAAATTACACGCTGGCGAAGAGACCGCAAGAGTTTACATAAGAAAAGCTCAGTATTCCTATGGCTGGGATTGGGGAGCAAGAATAGCCACAAGTGGGATATACAAGGATATTTACATAGAAAGTTATAAAGATGCTAGACTTTTCGGTTCCACTGCTTTTTTGGAGAATTTAGATGGAAAAGTTAACTTTTCCGGTTACGTTGATTCCCACATTAACGATACTAAAAACTACAATGTAGAGATCCTTTTCAATGGAAATCCAGTAATTACATTACCAGTAATTGCTAGCCTTGAAAATTATAAATTTGAAGGTTCTAAAAGAATCGAGAATTTAAAGCTTTGGTACCCACACGATTTGGGTGAAAGTTATTTATACGAAGTTGAGTTCAAACTTAAGAAAAATAAAGAAACAATCTACAGTGAGAAAAAGAAAATAGGTTTTAGAATCGTCAGGGTAGTGAGAGAAAATGACTCAGAAGGCGAAAGCTTTATCTTTGAGATAAATGGTAGGAAAATCTTCGCCAAAGGGGCAAATTGGATCCCTGCTGAAAATATATTAAGTTGGTTAAAAGAGAGTGATTACGATAAACTTCTCAAAATGGCTAAGGAATCCAATATGAACATGTTGAGAGTATGGGGAGGGGGCCTTTACGAAGATCCCACATTTTACAACAGATGTGATGAGTTAGGGATATTAGTTTGGCAAGACTTCATGTTTGCATGTGCCGAATATCCTGACCATATAGATTGGTTTAGAAAGCTTGCAAATGAAGAAGTAAGACATCAAGTAATGAAATTAAGACACCACCCAAGTATAGTCCTTTGGTGTGGAAATAACGAGAATAATTGGGGTTTTGAAGAATGGGATTACAAATTGAAAGTGGATGGGAAAAATCTTGGAAATAGACTTTACTTAGAAGATTTTCCTAAAATATGCGCCCAAGAAGATCCATCGAGACTGTATTGGCCATCGAGCCCATACGGTGGCAGTAGAGCTAACTCTTCTGAAGCAGGAGACAGACATGTTTGGGAAATTTGGTCAGGTTGGCAAGATTACAAATACTATACATGGGACAATTCAAAGTTCGTAAGTGAATTTGGATTTCAAGCTGCTCCAGATCCAAAAACTATTGATTTCTTTGCCGAAGATAATGAAAAAGATATATTTTCACCAACGATGTTAAATCATAATAAACAAGTTGAAGGTCCCGAAAGACTCTTAAGGTTCATTAATGGACATTATGGTTTGATTGGTAATTTTGATTCAATTGTTTATTTAACACAACTCAACCAAGCAGAAGCTATTAAAACAGGAGTAGAACATTGGAGAAGCAGAAAATACAAAACAGCGGGAACTCTTTATTGGCAAATAAATGATTCGTGGCCTGTTTTCAGCTGGGCTTCAATAGATTATTTTAAAAGGCCAAAAGCTTTATACTTTTACACTAAAAGATTTTATAATCAATTGTTAGGGATTGCCAAAAACAAAGATGAAAAGGTCATAATATCACTGATAAACGATGGAATCAAGACCGACGTTGATTTGGGATTTCAGCTTTGGTCTCTAGATGGAAAAAAACTGATGCAAAAAGAATATTCAAACATAAAAACTCCCGAAGATTCTGTAATAACTGTTGATCAACTCAATATTTCCAACATTGACTTAGATAACTCCATAGCTTACTTAATTCTAAAACAAAACGGAAAAATCATAATAGAAAACCACGAATTGTTTGCAGATTTAAGAAAAAATAAATTAAACGATCCAAAGATAACATACAAAAAAGACGGAAACAACTTGATATTGAGTTGTGAAAAACCGGCGTTGGGAGTAAACGTTAAGGTAAATGGGGAAAATTATTCTCAAGATAACTTCTTTGCTCTTTTCCCCTCCTATCCAAAAGTTCTAAATAATATCGAAGGGGAAATTAGTATAAAAAGCACTTTTGATTATTTGTAGTATAAAGATTTAAATTTATAAATTAAAGTGCACGACACTCTTTTTAATTTTTAAAAACAAAAAATATCTTCAACATGGCGGTGTGTAAAAATGAAGAAAGTAAGTTTGATTTTATTGGCTTTATTTGTTTCACTTTTTTGTTTAGCCCAATCATCAGTAGAGGATGAAGAAAATGAACTTAGCTTACTAAAAAATGGCTATTTCAATAGTCCTTTGTCAACTGAACAACCCCTGGAAAACGGGGTACTTGATAGCAAAGGAAGTTGGGCTCTATTTTTTGAGGGAGATGCCAAAGCTACAATTATTGAAAGTGTTTTAAAAGTGGAGGTAATTGACAATGGCCCAAATGACTGGTCGGTGCAATTGTTGCAATCTCCTATAAAAATTGAAAGAGGCGGTCAATATAAAATTGTTTTTGATGGGAAGGCAGAAAGCAATCAATCTTTGGCTGTAAAGATTGGTGGTACTGCACTTAGAGGGTGGACAGCTTATTTCCAGCAACAGTTTGAATTAACTCCGCAATGGAATACCTACGAATCAAGTTTTACCATGTACCAAGGCACAGATGAAGATGCGCGTTTTGAATTTTGGTTTCTTGATAATGGAAACTACTTTATAGACAATGTTAAGTTGATAAAAACAGGAGATCAATTTCTACCTGAAGAAGGTACATTAACAGAAGAGGATGAAAATGAAGTGGAAAACTGGAAATTAATTTGGGAAGAAGATTTTGACACCATAGATCCTGATGTGTGGACATTTGAACTTGGAAGTCCTGATTGGAATGGAGACGGAATTCCGGATCGCTGGGGAAACAATGAGTTACAATACTATACTGACAAGAATGCATCTATTCAAGATGGTAAATTGGTTATAACAGCAAAAGAGGAAACAATTACTGACATGAACACTACTTTTTATTATACTTCCAGTAGAATGATCACAAAAGGCAAATATGAAGTACAGTACGGAAGAATAGAAGTCAGGGCCAAAATGCTAGTTGGTCAGGGTATATGGCCCGCCATTTGGATGTTAGGAAATGATATTGATGATAATCCATCGCCAGCTTGTGGTGAAATTGATATAATGGAATATTTAGGGCACGAACCAAACAAGGTTTATGGTACCGTTCACGGCCCTATTTCAGCTGGAACAGGTGTTGGATCCTATTATATCTTAGAAAACGGAAACTTCAATGATGATTTCCATGTGTTTGCTTTAGAATGGGATGAAGATGAAATAGAATTTTATGTCGACGATGTTTTGTACTGCATTGTCAATAAATATGAAATTGGTGAAGAAGATTGGGTTTTCGATCATCCTTTCTTCTTTATACTAAACGTGGCTGTTGGAGGAAATTGGCCTGGTTACCCAGATGAAACTACCGTTTTCCCGCAAAGTATGGAAGTGGATTACATCAAAGTATATGAAGATATAGATCAACGTTCAATTACGGGTCTTGAGGTTTGGGATAGCGAATATGAAAAAGCGATAAAAGAGAAGGCTGAGGAGATAGAAAATACGGATGGGGGAATAGTTAACGGAGACTTTGAAGGTCCTTTTATAAACGATCAAGAAGGTTCACCTGATAATTGGTATATCTGGGTTGGAAAAGGTGGTAAGGCTACTGGTAACATTGTTAATGGAGAGTTTAAGATGGATATAGAAAAAGTAGGTAATCAGACATGGTCCATTCAACTTGTTCAGTTCGTTAAGTTACGTGCTGGAGATTATACATTATCATTAAAAGCAAGAGCGGATGAACCAAGAGATATTCTTGTTTTAATACAGCATGAAGGAGATAGTTGGACAGTGTATGGCCAAAAATATCTTGAATTAACATCAGAAATGCAAGAATTTACCGTAGATGTATCTCTACCAAATGATGATATACCCAAATTATCAATTAATTATGGGAAAACACCTAATGGAAAACCAACTACTGTTTATGTAGATGATGTAAAAATATCACCAAAATAAATAATAATCTTTTTAAATTCTAATTTTAGGATCTAAAAAATTTAAAAAACAAAAAATATTTTCAATAGGGAGGTAAGCATAAATGAAAAAGATTTTAGCATGGGCATTGGTTGTTTGTATTAATCTTGTTTTATTGGCAAATTCAGTATTAATTCCACCAAATATCGACGATACTTTCTTATACGGTAACGAACTTGTGAAAAAACCTTCGGAAGCCGGGGCTTTGCAAGTTATTGAGTATAACGGGATAAAAACTTTGGGCGATGAAGAAGGTAATCCTATTCAATTAAGGGGTATGAGCACGCACGGGCTTCAATGGTTCCCAGAAATTCTAAATGAAAATGCTTTCGCTGTTCTTGCGAATGATTGGGAAGCGAATGTAATTCGCCTTGCCATGTATGTGGGAGAAGACGGATACGCAACAAATCCTGAAACCATAAAAAAAGAGTCATTCAAGGGATCGATCTTGCAAAGAAGTACGATTTGTACGTGATCGTTGATTGGCATGTACATGCACCAGGAGATCCAACCGATCCAATATATGAAGGAGCGCAGGAATTCTTTAAAGAAATTTCAGAATTGTATCCCAATGATCCTCATATCATCTATGAATTATGTAACGAACCAAATGGTATCCCAAATGATAAAACTGGTTGGCAAATTGTAAAAGATTATGCCGAACCTATTACTGAAATGTTTCGAGGAAACGGTAATGAAAACATCGTTATTGTTGGAAATCCCAATTGGAGCCAAAAACCTGATTTAGCTGCTGATGATCCAATCGACGATCAAAATACCGTTTACACCCTTCATTTTTATGCAGGTACCCATGAGCCATCACCAGATAGTTACGTAATGAAAAATGCAATTTATGCAGTGGAGCACGGTGCCCCTATTTTTGTATCTGAATGGGGAACAAGCGAAGCTACCGGCGATGGTGGACCATATATAGAAGAATCAGATGAATGGCTTAAGTTTTTGAACGCCAATAACGTTAGTTGGATTAATTGGTCTCTCACTAATAAAAATGAAAAATCTGCGGCATTTACACCATACGTATATGGTGAATCTAAAGCAACAGATCTTGATCCAGGACCTGATCAAATATGGTCACCAGAGGAACTAAGTGTATCAGGAGAATATGTTCGTGCACGTATAAAAGGCTTAGAATACGAACCAATCGACCGTTCATATTATTACAAAACATTATGGGATTTTGATGATGGGACGACGCAAGGCTTTGTAGTAAATTCCAACAGTCCTGTCACTGATGTAACGTTGACCAATGAGGATAATAGATTAAAATCTCTGGTTTAGATGCAAGCAACGACGTTAGCGAAGGAGGATTTTGGAACAATCTTCGTATTTCAGCGGATGATTGGTCCAACGCAGTCGATATTACCGGGGCAGAAAAAATAATGATAGATGTTATTTTAACATCTCCTGCAACTGTTGCCATTGCAGCAATTCCCCAAGGACCCGGCAATGGCTGGTGGACTAATCCTGTTCGTGCCGTAAGGCTCTTCCCAAATGATTTTATCAAACAAGTTGATGGAACTTACAAAGCAGTTCTAACAATTACGGCTGAAGATAGCCCTGGCTTGGAAATAATCGGCATGAGTGACACAGACAATACGATTCAAAATATCGTTCTTTTCGTAGGTACAGATGGAACAGATGTAATTTATTTGGATAATTTTAAGGTTTCTGGCAAAAAAATTGAAATTCCCATTATCCATGATTCGTTAGGTGAAGCAAAATTACCATCGGATTTTGAAGATGACACTCGTCAGGGTTGGAAATGGAGTAGTGACTCAGCAGTGCAAACAGCTCTTACCCTAGAAGAAGCCAACGGTTCAAAAGATTTATCTTGGAAAGTAGCATATCCTGAAGTAAAGCCAAGTGATCCGTGGGCATCCGCACCACGTTTAGATCTCTGGATGGATGGCCTAAAACGTGGGAATAAAAATTTCTTGTTTTTTGATTTTTATTTAGCTCCCGATAGAGCTTCGGAAGGAACTATTGAAATAAACTTGGCGTTTCAACCACCATCAGCAGGTTATTGGGCACAGGCATCCAATACTTATGTAATTGATTTATCAGATCTTGATTCCGCAACTGTAACAAATGACGGCTTGTACCATTATGAAGCAAAAATAGATTTAAATTCAGTTCCCAATATTGAAGACAACACTGATTTAAGAAATATGCTTTTAATTTTTGTTGATGTAAACAGCGACTTCGCTGGAAGAATGTATATAGATAATGTCAATTTTATTGAATAAAAAAGCAAAAAATTTTCATCTATAAGGAGCTGAGTATTATGAATTTTAATTTCGATCATTTAGCAATCACAGTTTCCGATTTGGAAAAATCTGTTGGATTTTACAGAGATATTCTTGGCTTTAGAGTTTTAGGAAAGCTTGTTCAAGACAATGGGAATTTCGCAATTGTTTACCTTGATATGGGGGATAAAGTACTTGAATTATTCAACTTTACAGAAAAAGGAAAATATCTAACAACTCAAAACGATAAAGACATGGGCATAAAACACTTTGCTTTTAAAGTAAAAAGTGTCGACCAAACCTTTAAATATCTAAGAGAAAAAGGGGTAGAATTCACAATGGAACCTACCAACGCTGAGGGCGGTGTACGAATCGCCTTTTTCAAAGATCCTGATAACATTCTAATAGAGATAATTGAGGGAGAACTTAATTTAGAAACATATTAAGGGTAACTCTTGAGGTGAGGAAAAATGGCAACGATAAGAGAAATTGCTAAAGCTTCGGGCTTCTCTATCGCAACGGTATCTAGAGTTCTCAGTGGAAGCGAGAACGTTACTGAAGAAACAAGAAAAAAGATTTTGAAGGTTATAAAAGAGTTAGATTACAGAAGAAGCCAGAGCATAAAAGGGAGCTCCTTTAGGGGCATCGGAGTCTTGGTTCCCGACCTAAAAACAGATTATTATGGAATGATAGCTGAAGGAATAGAAGAAATCCTTCTACAAAATCATTTGGAAATGTTCCTTTCAATATATAGACATTCTTTAGAAAAAGAGAAAGATACCTTAGAAGAGTTCTTTGCAAGAAAAATTGACGGTGTCATTGTTTGCACAACCTATCAGGATGAAGAGTGCTTAGAAAAATTCATTGAAGCAGGTATACCGGTTGTCGCTGTAGATAGGGGAAACTCAGAACTGAAAATAGATATTGTTACTATAGATAATTATGACTCTTCAATAAAAGTCGCAAAATACTTATACGAAATGGGCCACAGAAAAGTCTTACATGTCGAAGGTCTAATGGAAATATACTCTGCCAAGGAAAGAAAGAAGGCTTTTCTGGATTTTGCACAAAAGAAAGAAGATTTTGAAGTCATCTCTATTCCTGCAAGTTTTGACGTTAAAGATGGATATATTGCTATTAAAAAATACCTTGATAAATATGGAAAAAACTTTACAGCGATTTTTTTCGCCAATGATTGGATGGCCTTGGGGGGGATAAAAGCGCTGAAAGAAGCAGGATTCAATTACCCTGAAGATGTCTCAATAGTTGGTTTTGATGATTCCACGTTGGCTAAATATTTATACCCTTCTCTAACAACCATTAAACAACCTGTTTACGAAATGGGATTGAACGCAGCAAAACTTTTAATAGAAAAATTAGAAGGTAAAAATGAAAGTAAGGTGAAAAGAAGAGTTATCTTGCCAACAAAATTAATAATTAGAGATTCGGTTAGAAAAATATAATTTAATGATTTTTTGATATAATTATACTAATTATAGGACGGGGGATGGGGCAAAGGGGCGCTATATATTGTTTTATAGGTTCTAAAGAGAGTAACAATTATCAATGAGGAGATGATTCCCATAAAAATATACATTTCATTTGATTTTGAAGGGCTTGGGGGCATCACCCAATGGAACGATGTCACAAAAAATAATAAAGATTACAAACAAACCTATGCTGTTAAGCAATTGAAAGCGTTGCTAGAAGAGTTAAAAGAGCATGAGATCACTTTATCAGATTCCCATGCGGAAGGGAACAACATTCCGTGGGAGATCACAGATGAATTTCCAAACGTAAAATTAATCAGTGGTGGGATAAGAAAATATTACATGATGACCGGCATAGATGAGTCTTTCGATAGAATGATCTTTTTTGGTTATCATGCTGGAGTAGGAGAAAAATACTCTACTATGGATCATACTTATTCGAGTTCTTCTATTCATAATATTTGGATCAATGGAGTAGAAATGAATGAAACGTTAATTAATGCAGCATACGGAGGTAGTTTTGGTGTTCCATTGGCAATGGTTGTTGGGGATGATAAACTCAAAAAAAAACTGAACCCATATTTTAAGCATTTATACTACGTAGAAACCAAAAGTTCCTTAGGCAGATATTCTGCAGAGTTTAAACCTATGAAGCAATTATTAGAAGAAATTAAAAGCACAACTAAAGAAATGATAGATAAAAACAAAGAATATTTTGATGTCTACACATTCAACTCACCCATCGAGATGATTGTTGAATTTTCTGACACTTCAAAAGCTGATATGGTGGAATCTATGCCATTAACAGAAAGAATAGATGGAAGAAAGGTGAAAATAAGCAACGACAATTATCGTGTGATTTTTGAAGCTCTTTTAGCAATAACATATATATGTGGAGCATAGAAAATAAGAGGTGATTAAAATGAGCGAAATACCAACAGATACAGCAATCTTTGCAGCTGGATGTTTTTGGGGAGTAGAATACATGTTTAAAAAAGTCACAGGTGTCATCGACGTAGTCAGTGGTTACACAGGTGGTTTTGTTGAAAATCCAACTTATGAGCAGGTTTGTAGCGGAAAAACAGGTCATGCAGAATCTGTTTTAATTGTCTATGATCCAAACATAGTAAGCTACGAATCATTAGTCAGATATTTTTTTGAAATTCATGACTTTGGCCAAGAAAATGGTCAGGGACCAGACATTGGAGAGCAATATAGAAGCGAAATATTTTACATAAATGAAGAACAAAAAGCAATCGCGGAAAAAGTAAAAGACGAGTTGATCAATAGAGGTTTAAAAGTCGTAACTAAAATAACTAAAGCTTCAGAATTTTACGAAGCAGAGGATTATCATCAAAATTATTATGAAAAAACAGAAAAAGCCCCTTATTGCCACTTCAGAAGAAGAATTTTTAAAAATGATTATATTAAATTCTCAGTGTAAATAATGGGAATAATTTCAAATTTAATTTTTTAATCGTAATTAAAAAAGGCTTCTACTAGCAGACAAAATTCTTCAAATTTTTCAAAAAAAAGCGCATGTCCAGTGTTTTCTAAGTTTGCTAACAATGAATTTTTTACTTTTTTATTCATTTCTATCATTTGACTTTTGGGGGTTATAATATCTTCTTCACCTGAAATGAAAAGAGTTTTAGCCGTGATATTAGATATTTCATTTCTAATATCAAATGTTTCGTTAGACGATGCAAGTCTTATAAAGCTATCAAACCAGTCTTTAGTTAAGGTTTCTTTAAATATCTTTCTTCTATTCATAAGCCATTCGTAGTTGTTGTTATAAAATGAACGAGAGTATATGTAAGGAAGTGAAATGTCAAAAAACTTTTCACCATCATAAAGTTCTGCTGCAACTTTCCATGCTTGACCTATAGACTTAAGATAGTTATCTATATGATCGGTTGCATTTGAAAGTACCAATTTATCGATCATCTCGGGAAACTTTAAAGCGAACAATTCTGCGATTTGTGCCCCGTAGGAAACCCCCATTAAATTAACTTTTTTTAATCCTAAATGATCAACTAATTTTTTTAAATCTTCGACATGAACTTCTATAGTATAAGGTTTGTCGGTAATTCTTGCGGATTTTCCTTGATCTCGAGTATCAAACGTAATAACTTGGAATTTTTTTTGCCATCTCTCTATATGGGCCATCCAACTTGAGGTACTCATCATAATGCCGTTTAATATAATTACCGGCCTTCCTTTTCCATAAATTTCATAATAGATACCTGGATCCTCTAAATACATTCATCTCTCACTCCTTTTTAAATATGTATTCCATATGTAAGGTAAATTGATAATTCTTTCAAAAGTGATTTTATATCTTTAATTCTATTCAAGAAAATTTTATCTATCCCCGTGTAATGGCTTATCCCCATTAGACTGTTTGCTAACAATTTTTTATCTTCTATTTTTGTTCGTTCAAGATTCTCAACATAACCCTTTTCAAATCTGTCATAATAATCATTTGCTGCCTTTTTTACAATAAATTCAGATTCTCTTACGATTTTATAGTATTCAGAATTACTCTCAAAATATTTTAAAAAGAGATAAATACCCCTTAACTCGTTTTCTGCCCTATTTAATTGTTTTTTTTGATTGATAGTAAGGAACCTTCTTGTCATTTTACCAATTATTTTAACTATCTCCTCTAAAAAAGCTTCTTTGCTTTCAAAATAAAGATAAAATGTCCCCACTGAATAACCAGCATTTCTTGTGATATTGTGAATATCTGTTTTATAATATCCCTTCGTACCAAATAGTTTAATACCGGAAGATAATAATTTAGTTCTGGCGGATTCGTCTAGGGGAATATCGGGATAAACCACATCTTCATCATCGAATATTAAAGAAAAATTTTTTATTTCATCATAAAAAATCCCGTTAGTTATAACCCTTTCAATTTCTGTTTTGTCATAACTTAAACCATTAAAAATATACCTTATAATAACAAATCTTACAATACCTGAAATAAATAATTGTTCCGCCTGAGTCGTTTCACGCAGTAAAACCAAAGAAACTCCCTTGCCATATAAATCTCTCAAGTGTTGTTCGTATTTGGGATATCGATATTGACCTTCTCGGTAAATTAAAATATCTTTTTTGTAGTCTCCCACTCCAGATTTAACAACGATGTCTAAAAACGAATCCATCCTGTCCTCGAAACTTTTACCAGAAATTGTAGAAAAGCCGTCTTCATAATAAATTACTATTTCGTTTAACAATTTAAGAAATATGTCCTCTTTGTTCTTAAAATACTTGTAAAATATCCCATTAGATAATCCGGCTCTTCTACAGATTTCGACAACGGAAACTGTTTCATACCATTTTTCAGAAAAAAGATCCCTGGCTGCTGTCATCAATTTTATATAAGATTTATTTTTTGCTCTATTCAACGTTATCTCCTTCGTTTTTTAATTTTTCTCCAATGTAAAACTTTTAAAAATATCTATAAATGTTTTTGGTTTTTCTATTATAATCGAATGTCCAACATCAGGAATAATTTCTAATTTCCCATTTGTACTTTGAACGATTTCATTAGCCATATTTTTAGTTATCAACGTATCTTTTTCTCCAAGAATGAACAATATTTCTCCCATATAATTTTTAGATATTTCTTCATAGTTATAATTTTCCAGAGCCCTTGCATTTTCAGTAAAACATTTTGGATTCATCAAAAGTGCATCGTTAGTTAGACAGTTTAGTAATTTTCTATCTTTTGATGAGGGGGTCATTGCCTTTAAAGAATTCTTCAGAAGCGTTCTATTGTTTTTTAGCAAATTCAAAACATAATAATTTTCTTCTGGAGTCTTCAAACCCTTTAAAGAAGGGGAATCAACAAGTATTAATTTTTCTACTTTTTCTGGATATCTAAAGGCTATCGACATTGCTACAGCTCCACCCAAAGAATGACCAACTAAAACAACCTTATTCAACCCTAAAACATCTATAAACTTTTTGATATATTCTGCATAAGTATCTATTTGAATTTCTTTCACCCAATCAGAGTAACCAAAATTTGGCAAATCAGGGATATAGACCTTAAAACCTTCAATGTTTTTCACTTTATTAAACCATCTGTGAGAAGCATAATTACCATGAATCATAACAACAGGGTTGCCTTCACCACTTACTTCATAATATAATTTTACTCCATCAATGTCAATATAACTTCCCTCTTTTTTCTTATTCTTCCAAAATTTTTTTGTAATCCACACAACAGGAATTTCAAAATATCTGAAATACAACATGTTCAACCCGTAAGAAAGGCCACGAGGAAAGAATAAAACAAATATTATTAACAAACTACCCACTATTATAGTCATAGGAAAATTGCCTCGTGAAAATAAAAACGGCATACCTGTAATTATAACAGAACCAATCAATCCTCCATTTAATGAAGCAACTCCGCCAATAATAACCATCGCCAAAAGATTCAACGATACGTTCAAACCAAAATCTGCAGGGGATATATATCCTAATGTATGAGCGTATAAAAAACCAGCTATTCCGCTGTAGATAGAACTGATGATAAAGGCTTGTAATTTTGCTTTAGAAATCTTTACCCCGTACGCCCTGGCAGCCAATTCACTGTCTCTTACCATATTGAATCTCTTTCCTGAAGGAGACTTTACTATTAAACTTGTTATATAAATCAAAAGACTATAAAAAATCAAATTCAGTAAATATGTATTAAAATCAGACTCAAAAAAAGCGGGGATGTTCCTCATTCCAGTTCTTCCGCCAAATATATCCATTGAGGCAATTATCTCTTGTACCGCTATACCAAATGCCATAGTTGCTATAGCTAAATAAAAACCCTTCAGTCTCATTGCTGGTAATGCTATTACCATTCCAAACAAAGTGGAAAAAAGAATAACGAAAATTAAATTTAAAAATATAGGCATATTTAAACTCATTGTAAAAAAAGCGCTTGTGTAGGCTCCAATAGCCATAAAGGCAGCATGTCCTATCGAGATCTGACCTGTGTATCCAAATATTACATTTAAACCTAAAGCTGCGATTGCAAAGATAATTATATTAGAAAACACTAACAATAAAAACGATTTGGAAATAAATATTAGACCCAGGAGAGAACCAATTATTAACGTATATAATGCAGTTTTCATTATTCTCACACTCTCCCTTCAAAATCTTTCCCAAATAAACCAGAAGGTTTAAATAACAAAACTAATATTATCAATACAAGAATAATAGATAATTGGTAATCAGGTGATATATAAATCCCAACCAACTTTTCTATTATCCCTAAAATCAGCCCACCTATAATAACACCAAATAGATTTGAAAAACCTCCAAGTACACCTGCTGTAATACCATACAATTGCATATTTATCAACATGCTGGGATGCATGTAAGTTTTTGGAGCTGCAAGAATTCCAACCAAACTAACAGTGGCTATTCCAATACTCCACACGATAGCATCCACACGGTTAATATCTATCCCACATACAAGTGAACCGATCTCATCTTGAGAACGGGATCTAATAGCTATACCTAACTTATTATACTTTAAAAATATAGCTAAAAGTAGCATTACAGCAATAGAAATTATAGTAATCACAACATCGTTTGTAGGCATAACTAGTACCCCATTTTCCAAAAATAAGATAAAAGGCTTTCCTGAAAATAATTCTGGATAAGAAAAGTAATCCGTTCCCCAAATCAACATGACCAAACCTTCAATTACCATCAATAACCCTAATGTAACCATAAGCATCGCACCGTGAGACAAATGCTTCAAAGGTCTCATTAAAAAACGTTCAACAACCATACCAATAAGGTATCCTGAAAATACTGCTGCAATTATAGATAAAATAATATTACTGCTCACCAAATAAACAGTAAGCCCAATATAAGTTCCCAACATACCCGAATTTCCATGAGCAAAGTTTAGAACCCCGGTGGTCCTAAAAATCAAAGCTATTCCAAAGGCGGTGAGACCATACAATGCTCCTTGTGGAATCCCTGAAATTATGCTTTGGAGTACTTGCAATTCAATCGCCCCTTTCTTATTTCCCCAAATATAACTTTTTTAACCTCTCGTCCTTCAACATTTCCTTGGATAATCCTTGATGTGCGACATAGCCGTTTTCTAATATGTAGGTTCTATCACTTATTTTTAGTGATTTTATTGCGTTTTGTTCCACAAGCAAAATAGGAATATCAGATTCTTTTAAAGTTTTTAATACACTGTATATTTCATCAATTATTATTGGTGCCAATCCCAATGAAGGCTCATCTAACATCAACAACTTTGGAGAAGCCATAAGGGCTCTGCCCAATGCCAACATCTGTTGTTCTCCTCCCGATAAAGAACCTGCTTTCTGCTTTTTTCTCTCTTTTAAAACAGGAAAAAGATCGTACACATATTTAGAATTTTTCGAATATTCTCCCCTTAAGTACGTTCCCATTCTCAAATTTTCTTCGACAGATAAACTAGAAAAGATTCTTCTATTTTCAGGACATAACACAATCCCTTTCTTTACCATATAAACGGTACTTTTATTACTTATATCTTCTCCCTCAAAAATCACCTTACCCTTTGATTTAACTATGTTCAAAATTCCAAAAAGCGTTGAAGTTTTACCCGCTCCGTTAGAACCTAAAATGGTAACTATTTCACCTTTATTCACAGAAAAAGAAATTTTTTTTACTGCCTTTACATGACCATAATTAACTTCCAAATTTTCAACTTCAAGCATTTTCATCTTCCCCCAAATACACTTTCACAACTTCTTCATTATTTGCTATATCTTCAGGAGTTCCTTCGGCAATCTTCTTCCCAAAATTCATAACGGTTACTAAATCAGAGACATTCATTACTACATTCATATCATGTTCCACCAACAATATCGTCTTCCCTCTTTTATTGACCATTTGTATAATACTTTTTATCTCCTCGGTTTCATAATAATTTAAACCCGCTGCCGGTTCATCCAATAAGAGAAGATCGGGATCAGAAATCACCGCTCTAGCCATTTCAACCCTTTTTAGCATCCCGTATGTGAGCTGAGAAGGGTAAGAAGTAAGTCTATTTTTTATGTCAAACATCTCTGCTACTTCTAAAACCTTCTCTCTTGCTTCTTTATCAAAATTCATTTTTGATTTCGAAAACACAGAGAAAAGTGAGTCATTATATTTGTGTATTAATCCAGAATAGATGTTTTCAAAAACGTTCATAGCCTGAAAAAGTTGCAAATTTTGAAAAGTTCTCGATATACCCATATATATTATGTCGTGGGTATCTAATTTTAAAAGAGATTCACCTTTGAATAAAATATCTCCTTTATGGGGATTCACTATCCTGGTAATTGTATTGAACAAAGTTGTTTTTCCAGCTCCATTAGGACCGATAAGAGCATGGATCTTTCCTTGACTTATTGTTATAGAAAAATCGTTAACTGCCTTTAAACCACCAAAGGTTACAGTAACGTTTTTGACTTCAAGCATTCTTCCACCTCAAATTTGTGTTTATGAATTATAAAGGGGGAAACACCCCCCTTACAATTATTTATAAAACTTCCAACAATGATTCAACAGAATAATGTATCCAACTTGAAGCAAAATCCCAAACTAAACCTTGTTCTGTTAAAACGGATTTTAGAACATACATAGAAGTCATACCCATTCTAGAATCAAAGCCTGCGGAAAACGGCTTATAACTCAAACCATGATTTTCGTCACCGAGGGTGATATAATTACCTTTCCAATTGTCTAAAGTCTCCAAAGCGGAAACTAAACTTTCTCTAGTCAAATCAGGACCTGCCCTTTTAACACCTTCAACGAAAACTTCTGCAGCTATCATACCAGCTATTGAATAGGCGTTAGGAATACCTTCATAGTATTCTTGCCATATTTTTATAGCAGGTTCCTCAGGGTTTGTAAAGTCTACGGCAACCCAAGCCATTACCTCAACACCATCTCCTGCTTCTTGAGCTAATTGTAGATAACTCACATCGGCGTTTGAATACGTCAAAAGATATCTTTGATTGGTCATACCAAATTGTTTGGCTTGACGCACAAAACCAACAGATTGGGGAAGAAACAGCATAACAGCTACGGCATCAGGTTTAACAGATAGTAAACGTGTTACTTCAGATGTAAAATCACTTTTAAAAGGATCCACTGCAATGTTTGCAACGGGCTCCATACCCAAGGCTTTTAATGTACCTACCGCTGAGTCACTGAACTCTTGACCATCTTCAGCATTTCTATAAACGATTGCTATTCTTTTATGTCCCTTTTCTACCAAATAGTTCATCACTATGTTCCCTTCTACTATGTAATTGGGTTGAACCGGGAAAATATACTTTCTCGGTGGAAGACTGAATTCTATCGAGCCCCCACCTTGATAAACAAAGGGAACGCCTCCATTATTCAGATAATCTTGCACAGCTAAAATGCCTGGGGTACCTAGCCCTCCAACGATAGAAAAAACACCATCTTGCTCAACCATTCTTCTAACTTCTACAACCGTTTTAGCAGGGTTGAACTGATCATCAGCTACTATTAACTCAATCTTTCTTCCGTAGATGCCACCGTTGTCGTTGATGTAATTAAAATAAGCTTGCATGCCTTGCGCCATGGGTCTTCCTATAGGTGCAACAGGCCCTGACATAGCTTGAAAAGTACCTACTAAGATCTTATCATCAGTTACCCCTACTTCCGAAAAAACTGAAACTAACAGCAAAACCACAAAAACCATACCAATAAATCTTTTCACCTTTCTCACCTCTCTTGATAAAGTTAAATTTCTTAAAAACTATCCTATCTTAGCTACACCTTAATCTCTTTAGCCCCATTTTGAAACTTTTTAACTACTCTTTTTGTATCCTGAGCTATCATTAATTCTTCATTAGTTTTTACTATCAGTACATCCACATCGGAGTCTGAAGTTGAGATAATCCCTTCTTTTCTATTCAACAAAGTATTTTTTTCTTTATCAATTTTAACTCCAAAGAAGTCTAAATAATCACAGACATCCATTCTTACATGTTCGTCATTTTCTCCCACACCCGCTGTGAATACCAATGCATCTAATCCTTTTAGTATGG
>NZ_JAHC01000012.1 GCF_002924625.1 Petrotoga sibirica DSM 13575
ACCCTTGCTTGCTCCATCTGCCCGATTATGGGCTCTTGGGATTCTATCGCTGTGACTATTTGATTGAATGTGTTTTTGAATGAAGCAACTATATCGGTTAGTTCTGAAAAAGCATCATTTAATTCCTGATTGATTATGCTATATCCTAAAGTAGAAAGTTGTAAGTTTAAATTTTCGAACTCTTTAATTACATTGTTCTTATCTCCCTCAGATAAACTTGAGAAATATTGCGTAGACAAATCAATAATTGTGTTCTTGTACTGCAAAATTCTTTGTGAATATATAGGCAAAGAGGAAGACCCACCAACTTTTTGTGATAATTCTATAAAACCATTGATATTATTCTCTAATTCAGATCCATGATTTAAAAATTCATCTATAAGATTATTTTTCCCTTGGTTTAAAGTAACTAATTTATTGAAAAGTGATTCATAACTGGTTAAATTTGATTGTAACTCTTCTAAATTATACGTTGAAAGATCAACTAAATTGTTTTTGACACTTTCAATATAACTTAAAAACTCACTGGCCTTTTGTTCTTCAAAACTATTAGTGTAATCTTTTAAGCTAATTGTAGCTTGAAAAAAGTTGAATTCAGCTTGAGAGAAAGAATTAACGTGATCGGCCATAAGTTTGTATTCCTCTAAAGCGTTGTTGGAATTGATTAAAGCATATATGTTGTATGAAATAGATAAACTAAACAAAAGAAAAGTAGTGATTATGATCAACGTTATTTTACTTCCAATACTTTTAAAAGACATCTCTATCCCTTCTTCAACTATTATTTTTAAGCATTTACACCCCAAGATAAGATTTTTGAATGTGCGAATTGTTAGCAAGATCCTGAGCATCATCTTCCATAACAATTTTCCCGTTTTCTAACACGTAACCTCTATCAATAACCTTTAGCCCTTGTTTTACGTTCTGTTCTGCCAACATTATCGATACCCCGGCTTTCTTAATCTCTACTAATTTTTGAAACAATTCTATAACAAGTGAGGGCTGTAACCCCAATGAAGGCTCATCAAGTATTAGCAATTTAGGATTTGCCATCAATGCTCTTCCAATAGCCAGCATTCTTTGTTGACCGCCACTCATAGTGCCAGCTAACTGATGAATTCTTTCTTTTAATATTGGAAAAATCTCAAAAACAAAATCCAAATTTTCACTTATTCTATTCCTTGCATTTGGCACATAGGCAGCTCCCAATTTTAAATTTTCCTCTACTGTCATAAAAGGGAATAATTCTCTTTCCTGGGGAACCAAAGAAATCCCTTTTCTTATTATTTCATGAGTTTTAAATCCAATTAACGAATTCCCCTCAAAAATGAGATCTCCTTTTTCTGGTTTTATTAAACCAATGATTGAACTGATTAAGGTAGTTTTACCGGCCCCATTGGGCCCAAAAATGCCTACAGCTTCATTATTATAAATTGACATCGTCAAATCCCAGATTACCTGTATTCTTCCATATTTTAAATTCAAATTTTTGATTTCAAGCATCAGTCTTCCTCCCCTAAGTACGCAGATATAACTTTAGGATCTTTTGAAACTTCCTGATAGACCCCTTCTGCTATAATTTTTCCAGATTCTAAAACTACTACTCTGTCTGTTAACTCTTTTATTACCCCCATTACATGTTCAATTACGACTATCGTCATCCCACTTTCTCTAAGCTTTTTCACCAAGTCGATCATTTGCCAGGTTTCATCAGAATTTAACCCAGCCATTACTTCATCCAAAAATAAAACTTTTGGTTTAGAGGCTAAAGCCCTCCCTATTTCCACTTTTTTTAAGTCAAGAACAGTCAATTTATCTATAGGTTGGTCCCTGTTTTCTAGTTCTAAAAGATCACATATTTCATTTGCGGTTTCCCTTGCGCGTTTTAAATTCTCTCCAGCTCCAAACAATGCACCAACCATAATATTTTCTAAACCTGTAAACCCTTGCAATGGCCTTATAACTTGAAAAGTTCTTGAGAGCCCCATTCTTGCTCGAATATGTGGTGGATATTTTTCAATGTTCTGATTGTCAAATGTGATCTCACCTTCAGTGGGATAATACATACCAGCTATTAAATTAACAAAAGTGGTTTTCCCAGCACCATTCGGCCCAATAATACCTAAAATTTCTTTTTCTTCTATACTCATTGTGACATCATTTACAGCTACTAATCCTCCAAATTTTTTCACTAATTTTTTTGTAGATACTATTTGCATAATGCTCTCCTCCTATATAAGACACTGAACTGTCTTAAGAAACTTTAAAACCGTTTTAAGCCCTCTTTATCCTCAGTTTGTCCATTATTTAAAGACGACGCTTGACAAATGAGACTTTAGAGAAAGATTGGGTAGTATAGATACAAAAATAACTAGTTACTAGATTGTTTTTTGCTTTTTAAAGATCCAAATATTCCCTTTGGCAAGAACAATATTATAAGAATTATGATTATTCCATAAATTATGAGATGACCATAGGGCATAATTAATTTCAAATATTCAGATGCAAATCCTAAAATAATTGCTCCAATAATTGGACCCCAGGTAGAATAAATTCCCCCTACAAGTGCCATTGCCATAGGTAATAAGAGAAAATCTAAAGAAAAGGTTGTTTCGGGAGAAACGAAACCATATTGTTGAGAGTACACAGCTCCAGTTACACCTTGAATAGCTGCTGTTATAATAAAGATTATTATCAGATATTTAAAAATATTGATACCAGTAGATTTAGCCACAAGTTCATCTGTCCTTATTGAGTTGATGGCAAAATGAATCCTTGTTCGACTAAACATTTCAGAAATTAAAATTGTCGATAGAGCTAAGGCCAATATCAACAAATATATTTTTGAAGAATCTCCTTGAAATATTACATTAGGTATAACCTTTCCACTTGCTCCACCGGTTAAACGGGGAGTATTCCTGATAATAACAGAAAAAACCATTGTCAAGGCTAAAGTGGTGATTGCAAAATAAATTCCTCTCAATTTAAGCACGACAAATCCTAATGCCAAAGCTATCAGTGCCACAAAACCCCCTGCAAGAAATATGCTAACTAAAGGGTTAATTCCAAAATTCGCAGAGGAAACTATTGATACATAAGCACCTACACCAAAAAAACCTGCTACTCCAAAGGATAACTGACCCGTTCTCAACATCATATCCCAGCTCAAAGATAATGTCATATATATTAAAATAGTCATCACCACATGGAGAAAATACGCTCCAGTATAGAAAGGCAAAAACATTAATAATCCTATTGCAATAATTGCTATTAAAGGAGTTAAGATTTTTTTCATGATTTTGACCCCCTGTATGCTCTAATTAATATTACGATAATTAATACTCCAAAAAAAACTAAATCTGACCATCCACTGTACCCAGGAATCGATTGAACGATTGCTTCAACTACTCCTAAAGTGATTCCACCGATTAAAATACCATTTAAATTACCCAAACCTGCCATAGCTGCTAAAGCAAAGGACTTTAAAGTATATGCATTCCCTGACAAGGGGAATATGGATGTCCTTGGCAACATTATCCCTGCAGCAATTCCTATAATTCCAAAAGCAATAGCAAAAATGATAAGATATACTTTGTTGGTATCTATACCTACAATTTCAGCTCCTTTTGGGTTTTGCCCAACCGCCCTGCTTGCTTGCCCTAAAAAAGTCTTTTTCAAAAAAAGTTGAAGAAAGACAAGAACTCCAATTGCTACTATTGGATAAATAAATTCATAAATACCAATAGAGAAGTTTGCTATAGTTATAGATGAAGAAGCATAGGGAGTATAAATATTTCTTGGGCGTGTAGTCCAAATTATTTTTATAAGCTCTATAATTACCATAGATATCCCAAATGTTAATAACAGTTGGTTCAGTTCTCCTGCTTTTAACACGTATTTTATTGAAATCTGATAAATCCCTATTGCCAATAAAAACATTAAAATAAACAATGGAAACACTGAAATAAGTGGGTCTAAGCCTAATTGAGTGAAAAAAATATAACCTATATATAAACCTAAAGTCAAAAAATCTCCATGAGCTAAGTTTAATATACCAACGATTCCTAATATTAAAGCCAAAGGTAAACCGATTAAAGAATATAAACCACCGCGTTGAAGGCCATAGATCAAAGGTATGGGCTTCCAAATAGCAATAACCACCAGAAAAGCGAGAAAAATTAAAAATGTTTTGTTAAGTCGAAAATGCAGAAAATTCAACATAATCACCACCGTTTTTTTATATGAAAGGGGGAAGGAATATCTTCCAACCCCCATGCTTCAAATTTAACCTTTCTATTTTCCGAAAGCGAAAGGATACGCTAAAGCTGCCGTTGCAAGGTCTAAAGGCCAAATAACTTCTTGTCTACCATTTTGCCATTGCAAAATTTTCTGATATTTAAATCCTTGATTTGTTATTATTCTGCTTGGTTCAATTTTCAACACTTCGCCCAACGGAGATTCATATTCAATGGTTCTCAATGCAGAAATGATAGCTTCTTTATCCAGGCTACCTGCTTTCTTTATCCCCTCAACTAAAAAATAAATATTAGTATATCCAAGAGGAGCGAAGTAGGTTGCAGGTTCTTCTTTCCACATTTCCACGTAAGCATCATAAAAATGTTTAGCTACTGGACTTACATCATTTAAAGTCGGCGCCCACATTCCATAAAGAATAACATTCTCTGCTAAAGGATTTTTCCCAAAATCCGCTGGCCAACCTGGGGGAGCTCCTACTAACAAGTCAGGAGTGAAATCTAATTCTTTTGCCTGCGCTACAATTGGTATGGCATCAGCATCGTATCCTGCCCAAACAAATAGGTCCGGATCAAAAGCCTTTGCTTGATTTAACACTGCCCTATAATCTCCCCCTCCAAGGGCGGCACTTTTAAATGAAGCTCCTTTAAATTCATCCATTATTCCTTGCCATGGTCCTTCACCTTTCTTTGCTAACTCATAAAGATCTAAATAAGCTGTATATGAGTCAGTGCCGAATGCTCCTTCTTCATACGCTAAAAAGATTTTTTTAATATCAACATTTGGATATGCCTGAACTATTTCTCTCCAACCTATTCCATAACCTTCACCTTGTAGATAATCCCAAGGGTGAAGATGGAAATACCAATCTGCATCTGGACCCATCGCTATTTCAACTTGATGGGAAGCCGCTCCTGCCCAAACAGTAATCTTTTGGTATTTTTTAAGAATAGGCACTTGTGCTAAATGTACACCACTAGCCATTCCACCAACAAAAAAATCTACTTTTTCAACGGTTGCTAATCTCTCGATCGCTGCAGCACCTTTTGCTGGATTTAATTCTGAATCTATAACTATAAGTTCCAGCGGTCTACCCAAAACTCCACCGGCGTCGTTAATCTCTTTAACAGCCAACTTCATTGCCTTTGTACTTTGGTCGCCGGTTATATCTCCCAAAGGATTTACAGCGCCGATTTTGATAGGATCTACTGCCACGGTCAAAGAAAATAAGACAGCCAAAAAAAGAACCAAACCTATGTTTCTTTTCACCTTTCTCACCTCCATATATTTTTTACTACTAAAGCCGTTCCCATACCTCCACCAATGCAAAGTGATGCCAGACCAAATTCGCTATTTCTTTTTTTCATCTCGTAAAGAAGTGTAACAACTATCCTATTCCCCGATGCTCCAATAGGATGACCCAAAGCAATTGCTCCACCATTCACATTGGTTTTTTGAAGGAACCAGCTTTTAGATTTTCCATAAATATTTCCTAACTCTGTTATAACCCCTAAAGATTGGGCGGCAAACGCTTCGTTTAGTTCGATTAATTCCATATCTGTTATATCCATTTTGATCTTTTCTAAAAGACCTTTCACAGCTGGAACTGGGCCTAAACCCATGTATGAAGGGTCTACAGCCGCTTGATTGTAACCAACTAATTCTGCTATTGGTTTCAACCCATATTTTTCTACAGCCCTTTCTGAGGCTAATAAGACTGCACTTGCCCCATCGTTTATTCCAGAAGCATTCCCAGCTGTTACGGTTCCATCTTGTACAAATGCAGGTTTAAGTTTGGCAAGTTTTTCTTTCGTTACATCAAATCTTGGATGTTCGTCTTGGTCAAAAAGAACGGTTTCTTTTTTTCTTTTTACTTCAATTGGTATTATTTCATCTTTAAATTTTCCGGATTCTATGGCTTCTTTAGCTCTCATTTGACTCGTATAAGCAAAATCGTCTTGTTCTTCACGAGAAATATTGTGTTTTTTGGCGACGTTTTCTGCAGTTACTCCCATATGATAGTTATTAAAAACATCTGTGAGCCCGTCTAATATCATATGATCTTGAACTTCAAATGATCCAAATTTAGTTCCAAATCTAGTCGTGAATGGCAAAAGGTAAGGAGCTCTTGACATACTTTCCATCCCAGCGGCCACAACAAGATCTGCGTCACCTGTTTTAATATCTGTAGCCCCGATCATTATGCTTTTCATACCGCTTCCACATAACATATTAACTGCGTAGCCGGGCTTGTCTTCTGGAATCCCTGCATATATGGAGACTTGTCTTCCCGGGCCCATACCTTGACCTGCCATTAAAACATTCCCAACAATTACTTCATCAACATTTTCAGGATATACTTCAGCTTCTTTTAGAACTCCTTTCACAACTTCCGTTCCCAATTTGGTTGCAGGAACATCTTTTAAGGTCCCACCAAAAGTACCAATTGCTGTTCTTTTTGCAGATATTATATAAACTTTATTCATTGTTTCTACCTCCTGTATAGTCTTATTACTATTAAGTACTATATCAACCCCATCTTTATAGCTTCCTGTTCTAATTCTTTTCTGAAGTCTGGATGAGATATTGATATTAACTTCTTAGCCCTTTCACCCGCACTTCTACCCCTCAAGTGAGCTACTCCCCATTCTGTTACCACATAATCCAAATCCTGTCTTGGGACGGTAATAGGAGCTCCTTGTGGAAGCATAGGCACTATCGTTGAAATGCTTCCTTTTTTTGCCGTGGATCGTAGGGCGATGATACCTTTCCCATTTTTGCTTTTTATAGCTCCTCTATGAGTGTCTAACTGGCCTCCTGTTCCAGAAAACTGTTTGGTACCTATTGCTTCTGAAACAACTTGTCCAGTCAGATCTAACGAAATTGCTGTGTTTAAACTTACCATATTGTCGTTCTGACAAACAACGTAAGGATCATTAACAAATCTCCCCCTGAGCTCAAAAATACCAGGATTATCGTCAATGAATTCATACATTCTCTTTGTTCCAAGAGCAAAAGCTATTACAAATTTCCCCTTCCAAAGAGACTTCCTCATATTGGTTATTACGCCCTTTTCAAAGAGATCTATCATTGATTCAGTAAGCATTTCAGTATGAATACCTAAATCTTTTTTTGTTTCGAGTAGTTTTCCTACCGCATTGGGTATTCCACCTATCCCTATCTGTAGCGTTGAACCGTCTTCTATGATATCTGCTATGTACTGAGCAATCTTTTTTTCTTCTTCTTTAGGTTCTGAAATAGGTATTTCAGGGATCTCCCAATTAGACTCGACAACAACATTTACATTGTTTATATGCCATTCAGTGTCCCCATGCACAAATGGCATTTTTTCATTGACCTCCATTACAACTATATCAGCATTTTCTGCCAAATCTTTTTCATACACATTAGAGATACCTAAATTAAAGTATCCAGTTTTTTCTCTCATAGGAGTGGAAGTTCCCCAAAATACCAAGGTATTTCCTTCCTCTTTTTCAGCCATAACCTTGTCTAAACCAGCCATATGAAGATTATTGGGTATATAATCAATTATCTTTAATTTATCTTCATACTTGGATTTTCTCGTTGGTTCTGAAAAAAACCATGTTTGTAACTCGAAAGTACCTTCATATTCTTTATTCAAAAAGAACTCATAATGTCCCATATCTAAACAAGTTATTACTTTTATTTTTTCAAAATGATCTTTAAATTTATGAACATTTTTCAAAAAGCCTTGGCCTTCAGCTGCTGCCATGCTCACAACCACCGAAACTCTTTTCGGTAGGCTTAATATAGCATCATCAATTGACATTAATTTTTGCTTATATTTTTCTTTCCACATTTTGAAAGTACCTCCTAAATCAAAAATTTAAACTACATTCAGAAATTCTAAAACTTGCTTCAACGCTTCTTGGTCCATTAAATGACTCAACAGGATAGGGAAAAGCTCCATTCTATAACCCTTTTAAAAACCATTTTATTTCTAAAGTATCTATAACATTCAAAAAATGGTTATAGATTAGTTCCCCCGTTTACATCAAAAACATGACCTGTCACATAAGAAGCTTCATCAGAAGCTAAAAATAATACTGCATTCGCCACCTCTTCAGGTTCTCCCATTCTTCCTAAAGTTATCTTTGATTTTATGCTTTCTAATACTTTTTCAGGAATTTTTTCTGTCATTGGGGTCTTAATGAACCCAGGAGCGACAGCGTTAACCCTAATATTCGCACCTTTTCTTGCAAATTCCTTAGCCCAAGTATATGTCATAGATATAACTCCACCTTTTGAAGCTGCATAGTTAGTTTGTCCAACATTCCCTCTTTCGCCTACGATTGAAGAAATATTTACGATACTTCCTTTTCCATTTTCTAACATAAGGTTTGAGACAAACTGTGTCATATTGAAGACGCCTTTCAAATTTACTTCGATGACCTTATCCCAATCTTCTTCTTGCATCCTACCTATTAAAGCGTCCTTTGTTATACCTGCATTGTTCACTAATACATCGATTCTTCCAAACTCTTCTTTTACTTTTTCAACGAATTCTTCTATAGCAGGTCTATCGGTTACATCCAATAGATAACCTCTAACATTTTCTCCTAATTGATTCTTTAACTGAGAAAGAATTTCTTGGTTCATGTCTAAAGCGAAAACAATCTTTGCTCCTTCTTTAGCAAATTTCTCAACGATACTTTTCCCTATCCCTCTGCCTCCTCCTGTAACTACACAAACTTTGTCTTTCATTCTATCCATTAATACTCCACCTCACTTTAGTGATATTTTTCTATTTAACCCCATTTTACTGTGGTTGCAGCCCAAACAAAACCTATACCGGCTCCTACCATAACAACGATGTCTCCAGAGTTGATTTTTCCTTCCTTTAAAGCCAATTTCATAGATAACACTTGATCGTTTTGTCCAAGATGACCGTAATTTTCAAGATAAGTTGTTTGTTCCTCCTTCAAGCCCAATTCTTCTAAAACAGCCTTATGAGCAGATCTTTTAAAGTGAAGAATGGCTAAGTATCCAATATCTTTCTCACTATATCCGGATTTTTTTAAGGAATCTCTGATTACTCCATAAAAGTTAGGCATGGTTTTTTCATTCAAATTTGCTTTGAATTTTTCTGAATCTCTTACTGTAAAGTAATACTTATTAGCATCTTCTGGTTTCATAGGCCATTTTTTAGTTCCTCCTACTTCTATTACACATTGCTCTGAAAAAGAGCCATCTCCTCTAAAAGCGGATGATAAAATCAAATTCTTATTTAAATTTTTCCTTAATATTAAAGCTGCCCCTCCTGCTCCAAGATCGAACATAAAAGAGGTTTCTGGAACTTCATAATTGATCAAATCACCATTTCTGTAACCACTTACAAGTAATACGGTATTCAAATTGTCATTATTCATCATAAGGGATTTGGCTGTCTCCATTCCAACCATCATCGATCCACACATTGCCTCCATATCAAATCCCCATGCACGAGTGGCTCCAACCTCGTGGGCAACTTTTAAGCTAGCAAGCCAACATGGATAATCTTTGTGTTGGCCACCATTCCATATGACTAAATCTATATCATTTGGATCTATACCTGCGTCTTTGATAGCTTCTTTAGCCGCTTGAATACCCATATAACTTGTTGTGTCCTCAGGACCAGGAATGGGTTTTTTTAAAATACCAAATTTTTCTTCTATTACCCATTGTGGAATATTAGTTTTCTTGGCTATTTCTTCGGCATAGATGTAATTATCAGGTATGTAAACCCCTAACCCCATTATTCCTACATTCATTGCATTGCCTCCTTTAAAAGCTAACATTCAGTACCTTTAGAAACTCCAAACTTGCTTTAACGCTCTGTTGCTTTTTTTAAGATCAAAATATTATTTGCCAAATTATTTCATTTTCAAGTCTCAAAATATAACATATGAATCGTTCTTACATAATTAAAAACTTTTTCATAACTTTTATCAATTGATCTAGATCATCTACTAACGGAGAGTGTCCACAATTTTTTAGATAAATTAGTTGAGCATTTTCTCCTATATCGTTTTGTATATCAAGAGCCATTTGTTCTGGAACTACCAGATCATTCTCTCCCCACAATATCAAAGTCGGGGATTTTATGTTTTTGGCTCTTCCGTCACCTCGCTTTATCCCGTTATAATCTTCACTTATATTAAAAGTTGCCAGAGCATAATCTACATCAACCAAATTCCTCTGAGTTAACATATCATCCAAATATTCTTCGTATTTTTGAGGTTCAGGCTTATTGTGTGTGTATATGGTTGCTTCCCAAACTACTTTAAGAAAATCTTTGTCTTTATTGTTATATGCACTCAAAATTGGAATTACCTGAACAGGATCTTGAGCTATCTCTTCTTTAGTTTTTAAAAATTCATCTTTTATCGGCTTACCTTCTCCATCTTTTTTCAATATTGGATAACCTCTCGTTCCAACAGATTCCATTAGTATTAATTTATCGACATAACTTGGATAATCCGCGGCGAAAATCATGCAAACTCCTCCACCAGTTGACCATCCCATAAGATCAAATTTTGACAAGCCCAATTCATCTACGAACAATTTTAAATCTTCCTTAAAATCATCAAGAGAATCGATAGGATTGTTATAAGTTGAGATGCCAAATCCTCTTAGATCGGGGGCGTAAATAGTGTAATCTGAATCAAAAGCTTCCATAAAAACATCCCAATGTTTTGAGGAAGTCATATTTCCGTGAACCAAAAGCAAAGTCTTTTCTCCACCTTGTTTGTATCTATACCCCATAGTTTCACCGTTTGGAAGTTCTACTTTTTTTAAAATTGTATCCACTTTTAATCACTTCCTTCATAAATTTTAATAGGTGAATCATCTCTCACTATTAGTATATACACTTTTTACCTAAATTCCAAATTCAATTAACAATGATTATAGGTGATTAAAAGTAATTACACGTAATTAAACCCGATTAAGTAAAAAATTCTCATTTTTACTCTAAATTTGTAAATAAATGGACCATCGAATTTTTTTCGATGTAAATCAGAAAGAAAAAAATTGAAAATCATCCAAATTAATTAATTAGATCAAATTATAAGCAATTAAAAGCGATTACGAAAGAAATTCTGTATTTTTCTGATTTGACTTTTCAGAAAATAAGAATTATAATGAAAATGTAGATAAATTTCGTTATTTAGTTTTTTATATGAAAATTATTTTCAATATATGGAGGAAGATTCATGAAAACGTTGAAGAAGAATGCATTCATAGTATCGTGTCAAGCAGAAGAAGGGGAACCCTTATACGGAAAAGAACCCATTGTAAAGCTGGCTATCGCGGCTGAGGCTGGCGGAGCAGATGCTATCAGGGCTCTTTCTCCTGAAAATATCCGAGAGATAAAAAAATTTGTTAACCTTCCAGTAATAGGAATAACTAAAAATAGGAGCTTAAAAGGGGCATTTATCACAACCACTAAAAAAGATATAGATGATTTAGTTGAAGCTCACTCAGATTTTATTGCTATCGATTGTACAAGAAGAGAAAGGCCAGAACCTTTACCAGAACTTTTTGATTATTTGAAAAAATATTACCCTCACGTTGGAATAATCGCAGATATAGCAGACATAGAAGATGTGAAATATGTTTTACCTTTAAAGCCCGACTATATAGCAACCACACTCGCTGGTTATACAGATTATACCTCAGGAGGAAATTTACCAGATTTAGATTTAATAGAAAAAATTGTAAAAATTACGAATATACCTGTTATTGCTGAAGGGAATATCTCAACTCCTCAATTTGCAAGACAAGCAATCTTATGTGGAGCACATGCTGTTACTGTTGGATCGGCCATTACTAGGCCTCATATAATTGCCAAAAATTTTAAAGATCATCTTAAGGATTTTGGAAATGATGAAATTTCTGCTGTAGGCATAGATATTGGAGGAACTTGGACTCGTGGAGTTTTAATCGATAGATTTGGAGAAATTAAAATAAGTAAAAAGATACCTACAGCAGCGACAGGTAAAGAAGTTATTTCAAATATGCTTTCTCTAATTAAAGATTTAATAACGAATGAGACTCACTTTATAGGAATTGCTACCGGCGGAAAAATTAATTTTAAGTCAGGAATTGTCAATTTTTCAACTGGTTTGATTCCTGATTGGGAAGGAGTACAAATTGCAGATATCGTAGAACAAGAATTTCATATAAGGCCAAAGGTTGATAATGACGCTAATTGTGCTGCATATTTTCAACATTACATCACAAAAGTTAACAATTTATTGATGATAACCGTAGGAACAGGTCTTGGTGGAGGAATAATTAGTAATGGGACGATAATAAGAGGAATTATGGGAGGGGGTGGAGAAATAGGACATATTGTATTTCCAGGAAATAATAAACGATGTACTTGTGGAAAAGTTGGTTGTATTGAAACTTTACTTTCTGGAAGATACTTAAGAGAAAAAGTCTATGAAAAGAATGATGAAAAATCCATAAAAAATATAAAAGATTATGCAAAAGTTATGGCTTGGTTAATTGATACAATTAAAACTACCATAGACTTTGAAAAATGTTATCTTGGTGGAGTCATTCCAAAGTATGGTGAGAAAGTATTAAAGGAAATTCGAACCTCTTATGAAGAAATAAGAAATGAAAGTGGCGATTTTATCGAATTTAGCCAATTAGGCGAATTTGCAGGCGCAAGGGGATCGGCAATACTTTCATTTCAAAAAGGGGAAATCTAAAAATGAGTAAAATTCAAGCTTTGCTTAATTCTAGGGCGTCTACTTTCAGTAAGTCTGAAAAAAAAGTAGCTGAATATATATTGAATAGTAAAAAAGAGGACATAACAAGAATTACCATAACTGAATTAGCTTCAAAATGTAGAACAAGTGAGGCTACAATTGCTAGGTTTGTTAAAAAAGCAGGTTTTGAAACGTTTCAAGATTTCAAACTCACCTTAGCCTTGGATAATAAGGAAGACACATTTAAAGAAGAAAAAGATATTACCATCTTCAAGAATGATCCTCCTCAAGAAATACTTAGGAAAATTAAATTAGGTTCTCTTAAATCGATTGAGAGCACAGCTTCAATACTAGACATAAATAAGTTTTTACAAGCTGCAAATTTCATTAGATCTGCTAAAAGGATAGAGATTTACGGTGTAGGATCTTCATCAGCGGTTGCCAAAATATTACAATATAAGCTGACAAGGTTAGGCTTCTCGTCTTACGCACTGGAAGACCCTCACATGCAAGCTATCTCCGCGGCTACTTTGAGCTTTGGGGATTTAGCAATCGGAATAAGCCAAAGTGGGTCCACTAAAGACACAGTAGATTCATTAAATATCGCCAAAAAGAATGGAGCAATGACTATTAGTTTGACTGAACATGTCAACTCCCCTATTACAAAATCTTCTGATGTTGTATTAGAAATATTCTCTGGTGAAAACCCTGTAAAAACTAGCGCAGGTAGATCTATCCTGGTTCAAATTTTTGCTGTGGAAATATTGTCTGGTTTGTTGTATTCAATAGAATATGAAAAGGCTTTAACTACAGGAAAAGACACTGCAAGAGCAGTTGTTAATAAATTATACTGAGGTGGTTGTAGTGAAATATCGTAAACAAGTTACAATTGTCGGTGGGGGGATCGCAGGGTTCCATGCAGCGATAGCAGCTTCAAGAAGCGGTCTAAAAACATTATTAATTGAAAAGAATTCTACAATTGGCGGGCTTACTACACTTGGGTTGGTTAATCCATTTATGAAATATTGGCTAGATAACCAACTATTGATAAAAGGAATATTTCAAGAACTAATTGAAAGGTTAAAAAGAAAAGGTGGGGTATTCTTCAACACTTTTGACAGCGAGTTAATGAAGATTGAAATGATGAAAATGCTTAAAGAAAGTGAAGTTGAATTATTATTTAAAACAATGGTGACAGAAGTAATAAAAGAAGAGAACAAAATTATTTCCTTGAAGGCTCAATCCTCAAATGGTGAAACAATAGAAATTGAATCCGACTTTTTTGTTGATGCCAGCGGCGACGGAATAGTAGGGTATCTTTCTGGAAATAAATGTTTTGTAGGCAATGAATCTGGTAAAAATCAAGCTTTAACAATAATGTTTACTGTTGCAGGGGTTGATTTTGAGAGTATCAGAAGTGATGTAAAAAATAATCCTAAAAACTTCTTTGCATGGGTTACTCCAAATATGAAGGTTATTTCTGTTGCCGGTTATTTTAAAGAACTAGAAGAGGCCAAAAAAGAAGATCCTTCATTACCCATAGACCATTTCTTTTTCGTTCAGTCACCTGGTAAAGGAAGAGTGACAGTTAATACTATGAATATCTCTAAGGACTCAATTGATAACTCAGAACTTTCAAGAAGTATATTAGAAGGAACCATAATGGTGGAAAAGATATTCAATTTTGCAAAGGGATATGTAAAGGGGTTTGAAAACGCCTACCTTGAAAAAATAGCCCCCGAAATTGGGATAAGAGAAAGTAGAAGAGTTAAAGGAATGTATACTTTTACTGGAGAAGATGTAAGAACATATAAAAAATTCCCAGATGGGGTGGTGAAAGGTTGTTATGGAATTGATATTCACTCAGATGAAAAGAAAATAGATGAAAAAGAAAAAGGTTTTATTCCGAAATATGATGATTACTATGAAATACCTTTACGATCGTTAATATCAGAAAGTTATACAAATTTAGCAATAGTTGGAAGGTGTTTTTCTTCAGATTTCGAAGGTCAATCCGCTGCAAGAATTCAACCAACATGTGCAGGTATGGGGCAAGCAATTGGTTCAGGAATTTATTTGGCACTAAGCAAGAATACCGAACTTCTGAAGATTCATCCTGAAGAAATAGAAAACCAGATTCAAAAGGTATCAAAGTTGTAGCCACGAAATGTGGCTGAAAAAGAAGGAGGTAGATTGGCATGAAAAAGTTTTTTGTGGTGTTGTCATGTTTGATTATCGGTTCGTTGGTGTTATCAGCAGAAAGGGTAACTGTTGAATTTTGGACGCTTTCTTTGTCTACATTTTCAGATTACGTTAACTCAGTTATAGATACCTTTGAAGCTGCAAATCCTGACATAAAGATCAACTGGGTTGATATCCCTTATAATGCTTTTCAACAAAAACTCATCGCTTCAATAGCCTCGGGTAACGTGCCTGATCTCGTGAATATGAATACTCCTTGGGTTATAGACTTTGCAGCTCAAAATGCATTAAGCCCAATCGATGAATTCGTACCTGTAGCAGACAAATATGTATACTTACCGAACTATTGGGAAGCTACTGTAATAGATGGAAAATCATTTGCTATTCCTTGGTATATAAGTCCCCGAATTTTGCTTTACAACAGACAGATTTTTGAAGAAGCAGGCTTAGACCCTAATGTTCCCCCAAAGACATGGGATGAAATAATAGAATATTCTAGAATAATTAAAGAGAAAACTGGCTTATACGGATATCAACCCAACATAGTTGCACATCTCGATCTTCAGGAAGAGGGCGTCCCATTAATTTCTGCAGATGGAAAAAAGCCCATAGTAAACACCCCTGAGGCAATTGCTAGATTGAAACAACATCAACTTGCCTTCAAAGAGGCTCTTATGCCTCAAGATTTAGGAGGTTATCAAGCAGCTAAGCAAAAGTTTGCAGGGGGAAAAATTGCTATGTTCCCTGTTGGAATAACTATGGTTAAACATGTTCAAATAAATAGTCCAAGTATATTCGAAGTTAGTGATGTTACCTCCTATCCTTTGGGAAAGGGTAAAAGAATTCCTGCGTCAGCAATGAATGTAGCAGTGCCATCCAAAGCGAAAAATAAAGCTGAAGCGGTAAAATTTGGACTATGGCTAACTTCTCCATACTGGCAAGTGGAGTTTGCTAAGATTGCAACAATTGTTCCATCAACGAAAATATCGCTTGATGAAGATCCTTGGTTTTTAGAAAGAGCAAAAAGAGATTTGAATGTTAAAGCACAATTACTAGCTAGTAAATCAATGATATATGGTTTTGATCTAGATGCCATCGGGAAAATAATAGAACCATCAAAATATTCTGAATTCAGAAGGATCCTAAATGATTATTGGATAGCTGCTATTAAAGGTGATTACACAGCAGAAGAAGCATTATATTTAGCTGAAGAAGAGTTAAAGGAAGTATTATCAAGCGAATTTTAGTTTTTTATTCATTGGTTAAAAGGCGATAGGGTATACACCTATCGCCCTTGATTTAGGAGGTGTGGCATTTGAAACTTAGCAGAAAAAAGCAAACATATTTGATTGCCTTTTGCTTCTTAGTAGTACCTTTGGTTTTATTGAGCATCTTCAGCTATTATCCGATTGTGCGAGGGATAACTTTATCTTTTGCTGATTACAATATGTTAACAGGTGAAACTAAATGGGTGAGGCTAAAAAATTATAGATGGCTTTTTAATTACAAGTATTTCTATATTTCGTTGGCTAATACTTTAAAGTATCTTATAGTTGTCCCTTTTATACAATTCACCTCAATAGGCTTAGCTGTTCTAGTCAATCAAAAAATACCTGGAATAAAGTTTTTTAGAACTTTATTTTATATTCCTGTAATAACGGGCAGTGTTATAGTCAGTATAGCGTGGAGATGGATATTCGACGTAGACGGCATACTCAATTATTTTCTTATGTCCCTGAACATTATAGAAGAACCGGTTTTATGGCTTTTAGATAAAAACGTAGCTTTGTTTTCATGTATGTTTGTTACCTTTTGGAGAGGCCTTGGTTATTATATGATTATTTATCTAGCGGGATTACAAAATATACCTTCAGAGCTTTACGAAGCAGCGGCTTTGGATGGAGCGGGCAGTTTTAAAAAATTTACCAAAATTACCATTCCTTTATTAAGACCTACAATGTTATTGTGCTTTGTTTTGTCAAGCATGGCCGCCTTAAAGGTTTTTGAGGAAATTTTTCTACTCACAGGAGGAGCAAATCAGACAACTACGCTAATGTTTGAAACCTACAATTTGGCCTTCAATCGCTACCAATTTGGGCAGTCAGCGGCTGTGGGAGTAATATTTTCTGCATTCTTAATTGCTTTAACATTAATACAGTTCAAATTTTTTGGCTTAGGAGGTGCCGGTAGTGAGAAAAAAAGGAAAAAAACAAATAAATAACAAAAAAATAATAAAAATTACTTTAAATTATGTTCTATTAATTATTTTGGCCTTATTTTTTATATTCCCATTTTTATGGGCTCTTTCTACATCCTTGAAGACTGCAACAGATGTCCTGGCTTGGCCGCCAAAGTGGATACCGAAACCTGCTACTCTTGATGCTTACAAATACGTCGTTGAAAATATTCCATTTCCGCGATACTTCTTAAATTCTTTAATAATTACAGCCCTGGGAATAATTTTTAATGTTGTGTTTGCATCTTTAGCAGCTTATCCACTTGCAAGGTTAGAATTCAAAGGAAGAAATCTTCTATTTTTCTTGATTTTGTTGCCTATGATGATACCCATTCAAGGAGGGCTAATCGTTAATTTCATAACTATTTTAAATCTTAAACTTTTCGATACTTATTTAGCCGTTGTCCTGCCGAGTGCTGTTAATATTTTTGGAATTTTTATAATGAGACAAAATTATCTATCTATCCCCAGGGATCTTGAAGATGCCGCTAGAATAGATGGTTGTAACGAGTTTCAACTTTGGTGGAAAATAATGTTTCCAATGGTGAGACCTGCGGCTACAGCACTTTCTATTATCTCATTTGCAGGTTTTTGGAATGCTTTTTTGTGGCCATTGATAGTTCTTCAAAGTCAAAATAAATTCCCTTTACAGGTAGGCCTTTCTTACTTAAACAGTATGTTTGAACAAAATTATAGATATATCACTGCCAGTTTAATTATTGCTTCTATCCCAATTCTTGTCTTCTTCTTTTTCACACAAAGGTATTTTATAGAAGGCTATCAAGGTGCCTTGAAACAGTGAACTTTTAGTTAAAATAAGTGTTTCTAAAGGGAGGCGCGTGACAAATGAAAAAAGGAATAATGTTTCTATTTTTTGTGCTTTATTTAGTGATTTTTTTGGGGGCAGAAGTTGGTGTACTAGTATCAGAAGCTTCTGAAAACTTCTACGGGCCCTCATCTTACCAAACCATATTGGAAGGGACTTTAAGGAGCCTAGAATATAGGAATATTGAATACGAACTTTTAGATACAACCATTGTAAATAACATTGGAATACCTGATTATATAAAAGTTTTGATACTTCATGATAACGCGTCTTTAACAGAAAGGGAAGTTTCCGAAATAGAAGCATTTCTTCAAAGAGGTGGGAAAATACTTGGAGGTTACGAAGCGACTCTTAGATATTCTGATGGAAAGATAAGGTCAAATTATATTGTGGGACCTTACCTAGGGATACAATATTCTAATTGGGAAAGAGGAGAATACAATTATATGCGCATCACAGAAGAAGGAAAGAAAGTTTTTGGTGAGGAGATGCCAGACTATATCAAAATGCCAAGAGGTTTCACTTTTACTTTTAAAACAATTGATCCAGAAGTAAAGAGATTAGCTGAATGGTCAAAAGATTCTGAAGGAAATCCTTCTACATCATATGAAGATAATTGCGCAGTGGTTTTAGGAAAATCAGGAATATTTTTCAGTGAAAATGTTTTTGCTTTAGCTTTGGGTGATTATATCTTCCAAAAACTAATTGCAAATGCGACCAGATACCTACTAGACTTACCTCCTACACCGATTGACGTAATAGAAATTGAACTATCAAAAGTTGAAAATAACATAAAAGAAATGAAAAACGAAATTGAAAGAATACAACCTCATGTCACAAAAGAAAGGTACTTTTCTTTATTAAATAGTATAAACGAATTGGAAAAAAGACTAAGGGACGTCAAAATAAAAGAATCTTCAATGGAAGAAGTGAGTAAACTGAAAGAAGATTTAAAAATTGTAAGGAGCTATACTTTTCCTAGTGATAAGATAGAAACCAGAGCAGTGTGGTTAGATTATTCTGCCATCGCACAAGCAAAAACCCCCCAAAATTTGTCTAAAATTATTAATGAATTATCCGATTTGAATTTTAACTTGTTATTACCTGAAATCATTTATCAAGGACGAACAATCTCAAAAACACTTAGCGAAACGACAGGGTACCCTCTATCTGAATTATTTGAAGAATGGGAGGAGGACCCTTTGCAAATCATAATTTCTGAAGCACACAAAAGAGGTATGGAAGTCCATCCATGGGTTTGGACATTTGCCATTGCACACACTTCTCCAAGTCCTATGATGTATTTACACCCAGAATGGCTTGAAAAAGATAAATTCGGTAATATTTATTCAGAGTCTCAGACCGTATGGCTTTCTCATTCTAATCAAGAAGCAAGAAATTTCATCAAAAATGCTATTCTCTTTTTGGTCAATGAATTCGATGTAGATGGAATTCATTTAGATTATTTAAGATATGCTTCTGACTATATGGGCTATGACGAGTGTACAATCAAAAAATTCTTTCAAGAAAGTGGAATAGATCCACTTACGATAGAAAAGTATTCACCAGAAACAGTAACTTGGCAATTGTGGAGAGAAAACCTTGTTACTTCTTTCGTTCAAGAAATTTATCGCGAAGTAAAAAAAATAAAACCAAAAATAATAGTAAGTGTGGCTGTAGGCCCTTCTTTAAGCGAATCAAGATTAAAATACAAGCAAAATTGGGGAAATTGGGCACAAAACCGATACGTTGACGTTTTGTTCCCAATGGACTACAAAAGCAGTTTAGAGGATCTTGAAATAGTTCTCGAGGGACAAAAAAATTACAGTAGATATGTTCATATCTATCCAGGTCTAGCAGCTTTTGCTCTTAAAAACGAAGATGAAATGATGAGACAAATTAAGGTTGTTAAAGAAAAGGGTTTCCCAGGTGTCGCCATATTTTCCACTTCTTATATTAAGAATTTGAACCCCACTACGACTAAAACAATTGATTTATCTCTTCTTAAAACAGGTTATTTTAGAGAAGATGCAATTACAGCTCACGCTCCGACAAAAGGCTTTTTTGAAACATTTATAGAGGAAATTGAAGATTCTATAGTGATCCTTCAAGAAAACGGGTTTTTAACAGATGAAGAAACTAAATGGCTTAAAGAAAAAATCAAAAATATTTTAATTTGGAACAAAAACGGAATTGTTAACTTTTGGCAACAACTATCTGCTTTAAAAATTCAAATTGCTTCCAATATCACAAACTACGATGCTTCTATAATACTAATAGAAGAAATCTACAAAATGATGGACATTTTAAGACCCATTTTATATGCAAAAGAAAGAGAAGGGAAAGCTCCAATAAAAGCTACAAAACCTCCGGAAATGGTTGTTGTGGAAAATTTAATTCCTTTGCCAAAAATGCAAATACAAAAGGTTTCAACTCCTCCTGTAATAGATGGGGAAATTGATAATATTTGGGAAGAAATAGAGTGGTCTAACAATTTCCTAACAAACGATAGAGGAGAACCTTTCCCCTTTGAAACTAAGGTGAAAGCCTTTTACGATGAAAATTATCTATATGTACTATTCTCTTGCGAAGAACCTGCGCTATATGAAATGAAAGTTATAGAAGGGCCGAGAGATACAAGAGTATATTTAGGAGATTCAGTGGAGGTTTTTATTTGGCCTGATGAATCCGTTCCTTCAAAATATTACCATTATGTAGTTTCAGCAAATGGAACTATATACGATGAAATTATGTTGGATTCACGTTGGAACGGGCATATAAAAGCTGCTACAAACAAACTAAAAGAAGAGTGGATTGCAGAGTTGAAAATAGATCTCCAAGAAATAGGCGTAGATGTTTCTAAAATAACCAGAGTCAACTTCACAAGAAACAGGTGGAAAGGTGATGCTGCATTATATGGATGTTGGAGTTGCACTTATGGGTCTTTCCATACCCCTGAAAGATTCGGATATTTAGAATTTTTATAATAGACTAACTAATACTATCCGTTGTATGAGAAGTTAAAAATGCATTTAATTCGAAATACCCACTTCAGAAATAGGTAGAAACAACGATTAACGAAAGGTAAAGTAAGTTAAAGCAAGAAGAAAAAGAACTAAAATATTGGATAATTATCCAAAATGCTCTTTGAAAATCGAAGTAATTCTTCAAAAAATTGAAAAATAACTAGAACTGAAGAATTTTCTAGAAAAAAATATGCATGAAAGAAGTACGGTTGAAGACAGGCTCACGCCCACCA
>NZ_JAHC01000013.1:0-5000 GCF_002924625.1 Petrotoga sibirica DSM 13575
GAAAGTAATAGTATGAGCCTTGTGACCAAAAAAGGAGACAGCGCATAGCGCAGGATAGGAGATAGAATTCTTTGGGTTACCGTACTTATCGTAGATAGGTTTAGAATTAGAAACAGGTTTAACGCCGAAATTTGCTTCTAAAGGAGAAAGATAGTACTCTTTGTAATCCTTAAGAGGCGAAAGCCCGTTTCCTCAAATTTACCGTGACTCTTCTTGTTGTTGAAGAAAGAATTAAAGATAATGGGGTAAGAATCAACAACAAGATAACTGGTATCAAAGATTCCCTCTTTGATGCCTTTAAAGACGGTAAAAACGATAACCTTATCCAAATAAGAAGGGGCAAACTCCTTCTTAAAGGCGATACTTAAATTCATAATGTTTTTTCTCCATGACCCCGTTCGGGGCGTTTCTTTTAGCCAGAGTAGACAAAATCGAAGTACAGTTGAGAAGAGTTACCGTATAATGACAATTGAATGACCTCCTTACGAGATAATAAAAATGTAGTATCAAATACATTATACAGTGAGGAGGTAAAAGTATAACATTGAAGGTATTAAAAGTTAGTTACAATGCATGTTTTAGAATTTCTGAAGACAGTAAATTCAAAATAAAGGAAGATCATTAAAATGAGAATAATATTTTTACCTATTGATGAAAGATTTTGTACTCGGGAATATTTTTTAATTTTCGCAAAAGCCTCAGGCTTGAATATTTTGACTCCTCCTAAAGAATTGCTAGGATCTAAAAAAATTCCTGCAGATACCAATGCTTTAAAAGATTGGCTCTTAGGCAACTCTCAAGAAGGAGATAATTTAATTCTTTCACTAGATACTTTGATTCATGGAGGATTAATCCCATCAAGAATAAATTTACTCCAAAAGCCTACAATTAATGAAAGACTTAAGATTCTTAATACTTTAAAAAGAAAAAGAACCGTGATCTATCTCTCTTCCACAATAACAAGAATACCCACATACAACTCGTCAGATGAAGAACCTGATTACTGGGAGTATTACGGAGAAGCTTTAAGTAATCTGTCAAAGGATTTTGCTAAATATCTAGAGTCACAGGATAAGCCACAAAATTTATCTTATAAAAATGCTTTACCAAAATTTATGGAAGAGCACAAAAACAAATATCAAGAAATCCCCGAGTGGATGATAAAAGACTTTTTTTGGAGGAGAGAAAGAAACTACAACATTATCCAAGAAACGGTTAAGCTTGTCGATAATAGAACGGTAGATTTTTTGAATATAACCTTGGATGATAATTCTCCTGGTAGCTTATCAGTTTATGAATCAAAACAGCATCAAAAGTTAGTTAATCAATTAGGTTTAAATGAAAAAATCTCTATTCATCCTGGTGCAGATGAAACTTCTTTAACACTTTTAAGCAGGTTATTATGTTCGATGTTTAAATGTTCACCTTCTTTTGAACTTTTTTATACACATCCAGAATCAATCCTTCTGATTCCGCCTTATGAAGGATATCCTTTAAAAAGTAGCGTTGAAACTCATATTGAAGCAGCTGGAGGTAGAATAGAACAAAAAGGTGATATTTTACTTTTGTTGAATAACTCTTCTGATTATAGTAGCTACGACATTACCTTTCAAGACACATTAGCTGTATCTGAGGAAGCATACGAAACAATTCTTGAAAGAATTAAAAAAGAAGATAAAATTATTGGAATAGCTGATATAAAATATGGAAATGGTTCAGACAAAAGATTAGTAGAAAAACTTCTGGAAAATCATTTAGATTGGCTAAAAATAAATTACTCTGGGTGGAACACTGTAAGCAATACCCTTGGAACAGTTATCCTCCATTCTATAATTCAGTATTTTGCTCAAAAAAATTATTTAAAATTAGATGCAAAAGAGTTACTTAAAATACAGACAATTTTTTTCCTAGAACATTGGGGTTATCAAGCAGTGGTAAGACAACAACTAAGAGAAGATTCTGCCCAAAAAGGGTGCAATATATGGACGCTTATGCCCGCTGAAAAATGGGCAGAAGAGTATACGAGAGCTAAACTATTGCCCTTCAAGGAAGTAATAGAAAAAAATATGAAAAAGAGGTGGAAAATGGAAGTATTTTTTCCATGGCATCGAAGCTTTGAAGTTGGAATAAATTTATCTCCATAAGTCAAAATCTTCGGTCATCATTGAACAATTCACCAATAAAACCTCTGCCTCTATTTCTATTTTCACCCTTGTTTTGATATTTTGCTGCAGCGTTTATTCTGTCTGCGAGTCTTGAAAACGGAAAACTCTGTAGATAAATAGTCCCTGGACCCTTAAATTTTGCTAAGAATAAAACTTATACATCATAGCACCAACTTCTGCTCTAATACCTTTTCTTGAGCAAGCTAAATTTTCAACGGTATTTTTTAAAATGGTCTTGATTTTTATTTTTTTTATGTTATAATATTAGTGATAATTGAAAGCAAATTAATTAACAAAATGAGTGCCGAGGGCTTTTGCCCTCGAGCTTTTTTATAAAAAATAATTTTTGAATCGAAAGGGGTGCATACCATGTTAACTAACAAAGAGGTCAAACAGTTAATATGGGAAAAAGCCGATAACGTTGCTTCTAAGTTGGGGTTTGAAATTTTTGATATCTTAATTAAAGGTAGTAATAAAAATAAAATTTTGGAGGTTGTGATCGATAAAGCTGATGGATATGTGTCCATAGGAGATTGTGAAAAGTTTTCCAAAGCTTTCGACCCTTGGTTAGACGAAATTGATCTCTTTGACAAGAGTTATGTATTAGTAGTTAGTTCCCCAGGACTCGATAGAAAATTGAGAGGCAAAGCGGATTACGAAAGATTTAAAGGAAAATTAGCAAAATTCATTTTAAAAAGTAAAGAGAAGAAACATCCTGTAGTAATTGGGTATATTGACGATATATTGGAAGATCAGATTAAAATTACTGAAAAAGATTCTGGAAAATTATTCAACATCGATTTAAACGACATAGATAAAGCCAATTTAGAAATTGAATTGTAAAATTTAAAAGTTATCGGAGGTGTAGAACATTGAACTTAAATCTATTAGAAGCCTTAGACGCCTTGGAAAGAGATAAAGGTATAAGTAGAGACTCGCTGGTTGATATTATAGCCAAATCTATTAAAAGTGCATACAAAAAAAATTATGGGGCAAAAAATGTTGAAATTGAAATCGATAAAAACCTAACAAAATTGAATGTCTATCAGTTATGGAAAGTTGTTGAAAAAGTTGAAAACCCAAAAGAAGAAATTTCTTTGGAAGAAGCTAAAAAAATTAATCCAAAAATAGAAATAGGCGAAATGGTAAGAAAAAAGATCAACCTTAAAAAGGATTTTAGAAGAGTTGCCGCTCAAACAGCAAAGCAAGTCATACTTCAAAATTTGAAGGAACTAGAAAAGAAAAATTTGTTTGATAAATACGTAGCTTTGAAGAATAGAATTTCAACCGCTGAAATAATTAAAGTCAGTGATGAATATATTGACATTAGAATTGGAAAGTTAGAGACTAAACTTCCCAAGAAAGAGACAATTCCTGGAGAAACCTTTAAAAATGGAGAACTTGTAAAAGTATACATAAAAAACATTCAGAACACATCAAAAGGGCCTAAAATTATGGTTTCAAGGACATCACCTGAACTCATTACAGAATTATTATCATCTATTGTACCCGAGATAGAAGAAGGTATTATCAAAATTGTAAAAATAGTCAGGGAACCGGGAATACGGAGTAAAGTTGCTGTTGTTACCACCATGCCGGGAGTTGATCCTGTAGGTGCTTGCATCGGTGAAAAAGGCTCTAGAATCAGTGAACTAATAAAAGAATTAAAAAATGAAAAAGTGGATATTATAGAATATTCAGAAGATCCTAAAATTTTTATAAAACACGCTCTTGCCCCTGCAGAAGTAAAAAATATAATTCTTAACGAAGATGAAAGAACCGCTTTTGTGTATGTCCCTGAGAACCAACTTTCCTTAGCTGTAGGAAAGGGTGGTCAAACCGCTAGACTAGCAGCAAAAATTACCGGATGGAAAATCGATATACACTCATTAAAATAAGTGAGAAGAAAAAGAAAAAAATACCGCATCGGTTAGTTGGATGCGGTATTTTTTTAGGGGTGAGAAAATACAAATAAACCATGTCATATTGCTTTTAAAAAAAGGAAGGGGGCGATACCTACTCTCACACGTCTTAGCGTACTACCATCGGCACGATACGGCTTAACCGTCAGGTTCGGTATGGTTCTGGGTGTTTCCCGTATCGTTCTCTTCACCCCCTATTACTCATTCACAAGTGCATAGAGTTTCGTCCAAAGCCTCGGGCTATTAGTACCGCTCGGCTCAATACTTCTCAGTACTTACACCTGCGGCCTATCTACGTCTTCTTCTCAGACTGCCCTTACCTCCTAAGAGTGGGAAGCCTATTGTTTGGGCCCGTTTCCCGCTTAGATGCTTTCAGCGGTTATCGGTTATATGTGTAGCTACTCAGCTCCTGCTATTTGCATAACAGCTGATTCACCAGGGACATACTCACTCCGGTCCTCTCGTACTAGGAGCAACCCCCTTCAAGCTTCCTACCCCCGCAGCAGATAGGGACCGAACTGTCTTACGACGTTCTGAACCCAGCTCACGTACCGCTTTAATGGGCGAACAGCCCAACCCTTGGGACCGGCTTCAGCCCCAGGTTGCGATGAGCCGACATCGAGGTGCCAATCCACGCCGTCGATGTGAACTCTCGGGCGTGATTAGTCTGTTATCCCCGGGGTAACTTTTATCCGTTGATCGACGGCCCTTCCTCTCAGAACCGCCGGGTCACTAAGTCCAGGTTTCCCTCCTGTTCGACTCGTCAGTCTCTCAGTTAAGCAGGCTTTTGCCTTTGCACTCTTCAGTGGATTCCCAACCCACTTGAGCCTACCTTCGAACACCTCCGTTACCTTTTGGGAGGCAACCGCCCCAGTTAAACTGCCCTCCTAACACTGTCCAGGTCAAGCTCTTC
>NZ_JAHC01000014.1 GCF_002924625.1 Petrotoga sibirica DSM 13575
CCATACTAAAAGGATTAGATGTATTGGTATTCACAGCGGGTGTGGGAGAAAATGACGAACATGTAAGAATGGATGTCTGTGATTATTTAGACTTCTTTGGAGTTAAAATTGATAAAGAAAAAAATACTTTGTTGAATAGAAAAGAAGGGATTATCTCAACTTCAGACTCCGATGTGGATGTACTGATAGTAAAAACTAATGAAGAATTAATGATAGCTCAGGATACAAAAAGAGTAGTGGAAGAATTAAGCAGTAAACAGTAATGCACTTTAGCTAGGCATTACCGTTTGTCTCTATAACTTTTTGCCAAATTATAGTATTCTTTAGCATGTTCCCTAATTTGCTCAAATTCTTCGTCAGTTAGGTTTCTTATGACCTTTCCTGGAACTCCTAAAACTAAACTTTTAGGAGGAATTATTTTGTTTTCTGTTACCAAAGCTCCAGCTCCTATAAGACATCCTTCACCTATCTTTGCACCATTTAATATAGTTGCTCCCATCCCTATGAGACAGTTATTAGAGATTTCACATCCATGTATAATAGCGTTGTGTCCAATGGTAACGTAACTTCCGATTATAGTTGGGTATTCGGTATCAATATGAACTACTGAGTTATCTTGTACGTTGGTGAATTCCCCAATGGTTATAGAACAAATATCCCCTCTCAATGTGACATTGTACCAAATACTCGATCCTTTAGCGATCTTTACATCACCAATAATCTGGCTACCAGGCGCTAGAAAAACATCTTCTTCAACAACAGGATATTTGCCTTTATACTCATAAAGCATAATTTCACCTCTTTTATTTAGCTAAAGTTTTTGTGATATAATTATACATAAAAAAGTAGAGGATAAAAAAAACCAGATCCATGATGGATCCGGCAAGAATGTCTGGGTTTATCTCAGGGGGATAGGGGGATCTTTCTTTTCCAATTACATTATACTACAGAGTTTGTTAAACTTCAAGATGAATGAGTTACTATTAGATTTAAAACAATTAAAGATTTGTATACTATTATTAAGATAAAAAGGGGGGCTCTTTTTGAATAAACTTTATGATTTTCACACACACACAATTTTGAGTGACGGAGAATTAATATGTAGCGAACAGATAAGGCATGCACAAATTCATGGTTATACGGCTATTGCAATATCTGATCATGTGGATGAATCCAACATCGATTTTGTTTTAAACAGTTTGAACAAATTCGTTGATAATGAAAGTAGCTACTTTGAAGGGATCAAGATTTTAAAAGGAGTTGAAATCACTCACGTTCCTCCTTTACTGATAGATAATCTTGCAAAACATGCAAAAGAAAACGGAGCTGATATTGTATTGGTTCACGGAGAAACTATAGTCGAACCAGTATTTAAAAAAACTAATTATTACGCCGTAACGTCAAAGTATGTGGATATCTTAGCTCACCCCGGCTTAATTAGTGAGGAAGAAGTAGCCCTTGCTGCAAAAAACGGAGTCTTTTTGGAATTAAGTGCCAGAAAAGGCCATAGCTTATCCAATGGGCATGTGAGAAAATTGGCTCAAAAATATGAAGCAAAATTACTAGTAAATAGTGACGCTCATGGGCCCGATGATTTCTTGGACTATGATTTTAGTTTAAAAGTTGCTTTATCGGCTGGTTTAAGTATAGAAGAGGCAAAAAAGATTGTCGAAAAAAATCCCTTGGAATTATTGTAGATTATATTTTTAATGTAAGATTTACCAAAACTTTTTATTTATATGTGTATTTTTAGAACCAAATCATATCATTGGTGTCTAAACAAATGGTTTCATTGGAGGACTTTAAAACATGAAAGGCGTTGTTCCGGGTGTAACAAGGTATAAAAAGACACTATATATAGTGTTTTAGAGTTTATGAAGACAGTATTTTCTTATGAAAGGAGGGAATTATGTGAACAACAAAAGAATAAGCGAGAAAGAAGAGAAAAAAATTATGAGAAGAATAGAAAATATCGATTTTGAAGGCACTGAAAAAGACGGGGAAACAATCAAAGTAAAAGTAAAAAAGCCCGAGAAAAAAGTAAAATCAGTCGATACTTTCATTTCATTATTAATAAGTAAAGCAAAAAAGAAAGGAAATAAGTTATCTTATTCCGATATCGATAATGCTATTCCTGCAAATATAGCGGATGAAATTGATAGTGATTATATAGAAAAGATATATGAGGCTTTGGAAGCAGAAGGAATAGAAATAATAGAAGGGGACGTTGAAGAAGAGAAAGATTCCTTAAATGAATCGGAATATGAAAATGACGAGGTTGAAGAACTATTTTCAGATACAGGGCTTCAAATGTATGACAACATCTCCTTAGGTGATCCTATAAAAATATATCTTAAAGAAATAAGCAAAGTTGACCTTTTAAGCCCTTCCAGAGAAAGGCAATTAGCTAGAAGAGCACAAAAAGGTGATCAAAAAGCCAGAGACGAATTGATAAAGGCAAATTTAAGGTTAGTTATCAGTATAGCGAAAAGATACATAGGTAGAGGTTTGACTTTTTTGGATCTGATCCAAGAGGGAAATATCGGATTGATAAAGGCTGTTGACAAATTTGACTGGAGAAAAGGCTTTAAGTTCTCAACTTATGCTACATGGTGGATTAGACAGGCAATCACTAGATCCATAGCTGATCAAGCAAGAACGATTAGAATTCCAGTTCATTTAGTAGAAACTATAAATAGAATGAACAAAGTCATTAGAGATTATTTGCAAGAAAACGGAGATTATCCTTCAGCAAAAGAACTTGCAGAAATTTTAGATAAGCCAGAAGATAAAATTAATGAAATCCTAATAAGTGCAAAAGATGTACTTTCTTTAAATTCACCTATATCCAGTGGTAATGGTGACGATGAAGAATCTGAAACAGGAGATTTCATCAGTACCGATGAAACAACTCCCGAAGAAGAAGCTCAAAAAATGATTATGAAAGAAAGGCTGGAGGAAGTACTTGACACCTTAAATTCTAAAGAAGCTTTGGTTTTGAAAATGAGGTATGGATTCTTAGATGGTAAACAAAAGACGTTAGAAGAAGTTGGACAATTCTTCAACGTTACAAGGGAAAGAATAAGGCAGATAGAAACTAAGGCGTTGAGAAAATTGAGACATCCTAACAGAGTGGCACAACTAAAAGATATTGTAGAAATTTAATGAAAAAGGCCGCCTCGTTAGGCGGTTTTTTAAATTTAATTCGTTTCTACCATTATACATTTGATAAAAGAAAACTCTACACCAGGTAATTTTTCTAAATATTTTTCAATTTCATCTGATTCTGCACCTGGTTGGAACCAAAATTTTCTGAATCCTTCTTCATATGCCTCTTTAACAGCTGTTATTCCAATTTGTGGGGGAACGACAAAAACAATCAAATCTATTTCATCTTTAGGTAGATCTTTTACAGAAGCGTATGTTTTTATTCCTTCGATTTCCTCATACTTTGGGTTAATTGGATAAATTGTAAAACCTTTATCTTTTAAATTTTCCAAAATTTTATACCCATATTTTTCTTTATTGCGGGTTGCTCCAATTATAGCAATATTTTTTATGTTTTTTAGATCTATCAAAACAATACCTCCTTGTTGTTTTAGTTCACATATTTTTTCCATTAAGTGCGTCATCCAACGTATGCCAAGCAAGAGTGAAACATTTAGTTCTCATTGGGAACTTGGAGATATCAGAAAAAATTTCTATCCCATCTACTAATTCTTTATCGAATTCTTTGCCTTGTGACATATTTATAATTTCTTGTAATATTTTATTCGCCTCGTCTACGGTTTTTCCTTCAAGGTATTCACACATCATTGAAGCACTTGCCTGGCTTATAATACAGCCATGTCCTGTGAAAGTGACTTCTTTTATTATGTTATCTTTTACTTTTAAATAAAGGGTAATCTCATCTCCACAAGACAAATTTTTCCCTTCCGCTTTTTTAGCGTCTTGTATCTCTTTTTTGTATCTCTCATTTTTTGCATAATCTAAAATTATATCAGAGTAAAGTTCTTCTAGTCCTATTTCAACCACTCCCAAACTTTTTTTAATCCATCGCATAATTTATCAACATCTTCTTCTTCATTATACACATAAAAGCTTATCCTACATGTGGCGGATGTACCAAACTCTTTCATCAAGGGCTGTGCACAATGATGACCACTTCTAATGGCTATTCCCGTTAAATCGTTCAACAAATGAGCTACATCGTGAGGGTGTACACCTTTTATATTGAATGATATTATTGACTGTTGCGTTTCGTCTTGAGGACCGAATATTTCTAAAAAATCCAACTCTTTTAATTTTTTCAAGGCATATGAGGTAAGTTGTTTTTCATGTTCTTGAATATTATCCATGCCGATCCTCTCAAGTATTTCTATGGCTTTAGCTAATCCTACCGCTCCGTCAACGTTTGGAGTTCCCGCCTCAAATTTGTAAGGTAAAACGTTGAAAGTAGTCCCATCCGTAGATACTTTGTCGATCATCTCTCCCCCAAACAAAAAAGGGGTCATCTCGTTTAAATACTTTCTTTTGCCATACAACACACCTATTCCCGTTGGTCCAAGCATTTTATGACCGGAAAAGGCTATAAAATCACAATCCATCTTTTTTACATCGATAGGAAGGTGAGGTACAGCTTGAGCCCCATCCACAACAATAATTACATCTTGTCTGATATTTCTAATTTGTTTTATTAAAGTATTAACTGGGATAAGTTGACCGGTGACGTTTGACAAAGCGGTGATACTTACTAACCTCGTTTTATTTGTAATATGCTTGAGAAAATCAGATAAATCAAAAATCCCACTTTTAGCGGGATAGTATTTTATCTTTAAATTAAAAATTTTGGCTATTTGCTGCCAGGGAACAAAATTTGCATGATGTTCTATTGTAGATATTAGAATTTCATCATCAGATCGTAATATATTTGAATCTGCAATTGAATATGCTATAAGATTGAGAGATTCAGTTGCACCTTTTGTAAAAATAACTTCCTCAGTTTCGGAGTTTATGAAATTTGCAACTTTACTCCTTGCATCTTCATAATACTTAGTAGCTTCAGCTGCTAAGGTGTGTGTTGATCTGTGGACGTTGGCATGATGGTTGAGGCTGTATTCATTTACAGCATCCATAACTTCCTTGGGCCTTAACGTGGTGGCAGCATTGTCAAGATAGATCAATTTATGCCCATTTATTTTTCTTTTTAAAGCTGGAAATATCTCCTCATATTCTTTGGAAGATAACATCTTTTACCTCCCGACTCATCCCTTCATCAAAAACTTTAATTCTATCTATTGCAGATTCAAACAAACCTGAAGAAATTAATTTTTTTGCTTCTTCCAATGAGAATCCACGAGTCATTAGATAATATAATTTTTCTTTTTCAATAGTACCCACCGTAGCAGCATGTGAAGCATTTACCTCATTTTCATCTACCAACAAACTAGGTAACGCTTCTGCTTTAGCTTTTTCAGAAAGAGTTAAAGTATACTCCGATTCGGAGGCATTAGCTTCTTTTGCTCCTTTTTTCAAATCAAGAAAACCCCTGAATGCAGCCTTTGATTCGTCTTTAATAACACCTTTGGCATCGATCGCCCCGGTTGTTTCAGGTGAATAGAACCTCATTAAATAAAGCATATCAATAACGTTATCTTTATTTCCCAAAAAATAAGGAAATAACTGAGCCTGCGCACCTTCGCCAGCAAGTCTGAACACAATATGTGGCGAGGTAATTCTCCCTCCTATATTTATATCTGTGACTTGAACCTTCCCGTTTTTTTGTACTTCAACAAAAGTGTTATCAATGTTTAAACTGTCGTTGTTACATAAATTTATATTTATCAATTCTAAAGAAGCATTTTCTCTTACTATTATTCTATTTGAAGTCGTTCTAAATAAATTTTCATTTTTGTTGGACTTTATATATCTAATTACAGTAGCTTTAGAGAATGGACTTATGTTGTAAACAGAGGTTTCATATATAGGGGACTTCCAATCATACGTTAAAATAATCGGTTCTCTTTCTTCTCCTTCGTTGGTTTTTAGATAAAAACCCGTATTAGAGAACGCTTCAGCCATCAAAAGGAATTTCCTATGAGCACCTTCAAAATCGTATTTTGCCAAGATTTCTATCCCTTCTTGGTCGATTCCATTCAAAGCTAGTATCTTTCCACTTGTACTAACAGGGACAAAGGAAACATATTTATCTGGCTCATAACCATTTAATTTTGCCCTTTTCCATTTAGGGAAGCCCCAATTTTTGTAAGCTTCGTATCTATAACTTTTGAATGTCTTTAACATTTCATTAGAGATGTGTTCCAAAGATGCTTGAAATTCGTAATCCCCGTAATCTCTTTTTGGTGTAATTTGGGGAATTTGCCATTCAACCGCTTTTAGATCTTTATGCCTGATATCTATAGGTTTCTCAAAAATTGTCTCCATTGTTGTTCACCCCTTGTTATAACTATTTCAATCAAAATGGTTATCCTATGCTTGATTCTACTTCTAAATTAATTAATCTGTTCAACTCAATAGCATACTCCAATGGAAGCTCTTTGGCAAAAGGTTCTACAAAACCTCTAACCACCATGGCTTTAGCCTCAGCTTCACTTAACCCTCTACTCATCAAATAGTAAATCTGCTCTTCTTTGATTCTACCTATACGCGCTTCGTGTCCAACATCTGCTTCATCAGTGTAAACCTCGATAAGAGGCACGGTATCACTTTTAGATTCGTTATCAAGCATCAAGGCTTGACAAGATACCGAAGCTTTTGCACCTTTGGCGTTCTCTCCTAACTTCAACCATCCTCTGTAAAAGGCCCAACCACCGCCGATACTTATACTTCGTGCATCGACATTTGCGCTGGTATATGGTGCAAACATGAAAACTTTGGATCCTGAATCCATATGTTGATTTGGCCCAGCATAAGTGATCGCCTTAGTTTCGGTTTTCGCTCCTTTGCCTCTCAGTATTGAAGATGGATATATCATTGTTTTATGACTCCCCAAAGAGCCTGATACCCACTCCATTATACCGTCTTCATCCACTATTGCCCTTTTTGTATTCAAATTGTATGTGTTTTTGCTCCAGTTCTGAATCGTTGCATATTTTACCCTTGCACCTTTCTTTACGTATATTTCTACCATCCCAGCATGGAGGTTTGTTACTTCATAATAAGGAGCAGAACATCCTTCTATGAAAGCCAGTTCACTTCCTTCATCAGCAACTATTATCGTATGCTCCATCTGCCCCATTCCAGGATTATTCATTCTAAAATAAGCTTGAAGCGGCAATGGAACTTTTACACCTTTTGGGACGTATAAAAATGTACCTCCGCTCCACACAGCGCCATGTAAAGCGGCATACTTATGGTTCGTAGGAGCCACTGCTTTCATGAAATATTCTTTAACTAAATCAGGATACTTTTTAACCGCACTTTCCATATTTAAAAATATAACTCCCAAATTTTCAAGCTCTTTTTTTATATTTTGATAAACGATTTCCGAATCGTATTGTGCACCAACACCAGCCAATGCCTTTTTCTCTGCCTCTGGAATTCCTAGTTTATCGAAAGTATCCTTTATTTCCGCAGGGACGTCATCCCACGATCCAGATGTTTTTCCCCTTGGCCTAATGTATGCAACAATTTTACTTACATCTAAGTCAGAAACATCAACCCCGAATCGAGGATCCCTCCACGTGTTAAATATATGTAAAGATTTTAATCGTAAATCTCTCATCCAGGTAGGTTCTTCTTTTTGTTCGGATATTTCTTGAACTACCTTTTCGTTTAAACCCGGAATAGTTTTGTAAACATACGTCTCGGGATTTTTAAAATCGAATTTGCTCTGGTCTACCAATAAATCTTCTATATTAACATTTTCATTTTTTGCCATGATTTCACTCCTCAGAAATAGTTATTCCCATTTCTTGCTCCAACGTTGAGTAACCGTTTTCCTCTATCTCTTTAGCTAATTCTTCTGATCCTGTTTTTACTATTTTCCCGTCTATGTAGATATGTACGTAATCAGGAACAACAAAGTTCAAGATTCTTTGATAGTGTGTAATGAGTAATACTCCCATATTACCAGTTTTTACTCTGTTGATGTTTTCTGCAACTATCCTCAGTGCATCAATATCTAAACCGGAATCTATCTCATCCAATATACTCAATTTTGGTTTTAGAAAACCCATTTGTAGTATTTCACTTTTTTTCTTTTCACCACCGGAAAACCCAGTATTAATATATCTCTCCAGAAATTCTCCGTTGAGATCTAAATTTCGGGATAACTGGGATATTACTTTATTCAATTCTAATAGTGTAATTTTATCCTCTTTATGGATGTTTCTGAAGGAATTAATCAAGAATTGTCTCATCTTTATTCCTTCAACCTCTTCAGGAGTTTGAAAAGACATAAACAAACCTAATTTAGCCCTTTCATCTGTAGAAAGATCTAAAATGGATTGCCCTTCGAATAAGATATCTCCTGAAGTAATTTGATATTTTGGATTTCCCATGATAACATGGGCTAATGTAGATTTTCCGGACCCATTTGGCCCCATTAATGCATGTATCTCACCCTTATTTATAATTAAGTTAACGCCTTTTAATATTTCAACATCTTCATCTCTAACTTTTACCCTTAAATCCTGTATTTCTAAAAGAGCTGACATCCCTTTTCCTCCTTCTAATTAGCAATGTTATTTTGTGCATGCTTTACTTTAAATTCTACCATATTAGTCAACTTTAAGTCAAGAAAAATTGTACAAAAAACAGTACCTTAAACAACACTTAAAGTTTAAACCAGAATCTCCATAATTAGTTAAGTTTCAACATATTTTAAAATACTAAATGATCCCTCTTATTTCCTCTAAAGTTGAAATCCCTTCTTTTTGTAAATATTCTTCTATACCTTCAATTATTTCAGCACAAGCATTGGGATTTATAAAATTAGCAGTGCCTACTTGCACAGCCCACGCACCTGCCATTATATACTCAATCACATCTCTATAATCCATAATTCCCCCAATACCTATAATAGGAACATCAACAGCTTTTGAAACTTCATACACCATTCTTAAAGCAATGGGTTTTATACAAGGCCCTGATAGACCCGCAGTTATATTATCAAAAATGGCTTTTTTCTTGCTTATATCTATCGCTAAGGCAGGAAAAGTGTTTACAAGTGATAGTGCGTCTGCTCCTGCTTCAACGCAACTTTCAGCCATTTCAACCATATTTTCAGCACTTGGAGATAATTTTACTATTAGGGACTTTTGGCAAACTTTTCTAACTTGTGTTACAACGTTGCTAGCTATTTCTGCCTTTGTACCGAAAGAAATGCCTCCTTCTTTAACGTTGGGGCAGGAAATGTTTAGCTCTATCATATCTATTTCGGTTTGATTCAGCTTTTCAACAGAAATAACGTATTCTTCGATCGTATTTCCACTAACATTGGCAATTATCACCGTATCTTGGCTGTTTAGGAAAGGGAGCTCTTCTTCAATAAATGCATCTATGCCGGGATTTTGTAAGCCAATACTGTTCATTATTCCGCCTGTGGTTTCGTGAATCCGTACACCTTTATTTCCTTCTCTTTGCCTTAAAGTTAGCCCTTTGGTGGATAATCCACCCAATTTAGAGATGGGAAAGTATTCTGAAAACTCTCTACCAAAACCAAAAGTCCCAGAAGCAGCTATTACTGGGTTTTTAAACTCTACCCCAGCGATGTTTACTTTGGTATCAATCATCAAAAAATACCTCCTCTCCCTTGAAAACAGGCCCTTCTTTACATACCCTTTTCATCCCAGATTTTGTCTTTATACTGCATCCCAAGCATACCCCCATACCACAAGCCATGACACTTTCCATAGAAACAAAAACAGAAGACTTATTCTCACAATTTTCAACTACTTTTTTCATCATGGGGGAAGGGCCACAAGTGAAAACAACGTCATATTTTTCTGGTCTGAATATATCCGTTATGAAACCTTTTTGACCTGTAGAACCATCTTCGGTCGTTATATAGATCTTAGCCACATACTTTCGTACGTAGTCCATATAATAAACTTCATTTGTGAATCCAGCATAAAAATCTATCCCTGTATTCAACTTTTTTGCCAAATAAATCATTGGAGCTATGCCGATACCACCTGAAATTAAGGCGACCTTTCCACTCACATTCAAATTAAAACCGTTTCCCAAGGGACCTAAAACCTTTAACTTATCTTTTGGTTTCAGTTTGGATAGGTAATTTGTTCCTCGACCAACAACTTTGTACAAGAAAGTCAAAACGCTTTCTTCCACATTGCATATACTAAAAGGTCTAGACAAAAGAGGATCCAGATCCCAACTACGCAGCATATAAAACTGTCCAGGATCACCCATACTGTCGTTGGATTCGATCTGAACTTTTAACTCGAATATATCTTTTGCGATTTCAGTATTAGAGAAAATATCAACTTCCCTATACCCCACTTTCACTTTGTATATCCTCCCTCATTTCAAGTACGGCTTTTCTGGCATAATCTGCAAATCTTTGGTTCCCATCTTCGTAGTTTTTATAAGCGGTAATTATTCCCCTTGAAGAGTTAATAACACCGCCATTACCGTTGTTTAAATAAAGGGAAACGTCTTTCCCAGTAGCACCTTGATGACCGTATCCAGGGATTAAAAAGAACATATTTTTGTATCTATTTCTAATTTCTTTGGCTTCATCAACATGTGTCCCACCTACAACCGCACCTATTGAACTGTAGCCACAACTTCCTCGGTACTTGGTCCCTATTTCATTGAGTTTGTCTCCGACAATGTAATAAAGATATTCATCTTTTGGAGATACTTTCAAATACTGGATGTCTTTGGCTCCTGGATTCGATGTTCTTAGAAGCACGAAGACTCCTTTTTCTCCACTTTCAATGTATTTAAGGAAAGGTGTTAAGGTATCAAAACCAAGATATGGATTCAACGTTATAAAATCAACCTCAAACTCCCCTTCAAAATGAGCTTTAGCGTACATCTCAGCCGTGGATGAAATATCTCCTCTTTTTATATCCCCGATTGTTATCTTTTTTATACTTCTCAAATATTCTATCGTTTTTTTATACCCTAAAAGGCCTTTTATGCCGTATGCTTCATAATATGCTATTTGTAATTTATAGACAGGTACTAAATCACATGTTTTGTCTATTATCTCTTTGTTGTATTTGAACAAAACTTCATCAATATCTTGATACTTTTCTTTCAAGTTAACTGGTATATAATCCAAATGTGAATCCAATCCGACACAAACATTCCCATTTTTTTCAACCTCGTTGAATAATCTATCTATTATCAAATTTGACACTCCCCTTTTTGTATTTAATCTCTCCCTTTCTAATTGTTGCTATAACTTCTCCATAAAATTCCATCCCATCAAAAGGAGTATTCTTGCCTTTGGATAAAAATTCGTCTTTGTTGATTTTAACCTTCTTTTCTAGATCTACAATAACTACATCTCCATCGTATCCTACTTGTATTTTTCCTTTTTTAACCCCTAGCATTTGTGCTGGTTTTGAAGACATAAGTTGAGATAAGCGATTAAGTGAAATTTCTTCACTTTTTACCAACTTCGTATAACAAACGGGGAAAGCAGTTTCTAACCCTGAGATACCTGGTGCTCCTTTTTCTTTGTCCTGCATAGAATGAGGGGCGTGATCAGTTGCTATAATATCTACGGTCCCATCCTTTATTCCATCGATTATTTCCAAAACATCTTCTTTTTCTCTTATTGGAGGATTAACTTTGTAATCGTAACTGTATAAGGCTAAGTGATGGGGGGTAACTTCGCAGGTAAGATTTTGTATTTTTCTTTTCGCCTTTCTTATACCTTCTATTGCCTCTTTCGTACTTACGTGGGCTAAATGAAGAGAGGCTCCTGTCAATTTCGCAAGGTATATATCTCTAAAAGTCATCAAATTTTCGGAAAGTCTCGTGTTTATCGTTACTATTCCATTGTCTTCTTCATGTGCTATGATAGTTAACCCTTTCTCCTTTGCCTTCACCATCGCTAAATACATAGTTAAATTTGACTGAACACCTTTTCCATCATCAGATATGAATTTCACATTGTCATCTACATAATCCAAATGTTCTAAAGATTTTCCATCAAAGCTCTTTGTAATAGAAACCGTTTGGTGAATATCGATCAAATTTAATTCTTTAGCTTTGTTCAACACATAATTAACAACGTTCATTCCACTGCATATAGGATTGGTATTCCCCATCAGATTCACACATGTGTATCCGCCTTTCAACGCAGCTAAACTTCCAGAATGTAAATCTTCTTTATAAGTATAACCTGGATCTCTGAAGTGCGCATGCATATCTACAAATGCTGGCATAACAACCAAACCCTTAGCATCTATAGTATATGCATCGTAATTCAAATCTCTCCCATAATTATCTATCTTTTCATCTTTAATGTACAAATCCCCAAATAAATCTTTTTCTTCATCCACAATTCGACAATTTTTAATCAGAACACTTATTTTAATTCCCCCCCAAAATAGATTCTTTTTTGTTCTCTCAATTTTACTATTAATATAAATAAATAGAAAAAAAGCAGTGTTAACTTTGTTTGACTTCAAGTTTAACACTACCTTTGGCTTTTATGAAAATAAACCAATTGAAAATCATTTTTTCTCCAAACTGTCTATATAAACTTTATTCTTAACTCCTTTCAATCTGGAATCGTTAATTTTACAGTTTCTTTTGTTATCTTTTTTCCCGCTACTACTGTGAAGAAAAATAAAAATACCCCAGTTCCTAACAATATCCATAACAGTATGTCATTTAACTCTTCTGTCACGGGAAAAGATGAAGTCAAATAACTGCTGGTCTCCTTATCAATGCTCTTGCTATCGCTATTCTCTGCCTTTGCCCATCTGATGGCTTACTTCTCATTTCTCCCACTACAGTATCGTATCCTTCATCTAAAAGCCCTACGAATTTATCTACCTTAGCTTTCTTTACCGCCTTCATGAATTCTTCTTCAGTGAATCCATCATCCAGCATTATGTTTTCTTTGAGTATTCCATCCTTCTTAATCTCATTATATACTTTCCCATATGATTTTCAAGTGTTTTTTTAAAAGGACAGTTCATAAGACCGATTTTGAATTATGTTATTCATTACTTAGAAAGTGATAGACCAGATAAAAATAAAAACATCATCAATTACATAAACGTTTTAAAATTAAAATGGGATGTTAAATACGATGAAGCCCTTGAGATAATAGATGAAGAGATAAAAGGGCTGAAAAAAGGTGGTTTGTATTATCTTTTAACGAAGAAAGATACGAAAAAGCAGCTCGCTTAAACATTGAAGCATTTAAGGTACTATGATTTAAAGGATATACCAAAAGAATTCACACCGAAAGAGATTGATCCATTCGTGAAAAAATACACGTTGAAAAGAAAGCCTTCTGCTGTTTCTTTTTATGTTTTTGAAGGGGAAGAAAGAGAAGAGTTCATCAAAATTAGCACTAATTTATCCTGACTTTGACAGTTGAGAGATGATTTTTTAGTAAACTAAACGGAAAGAAGCAGGTTCGAGAAAACAAATAGCTGTGATCAATTTTAAAACCCCCATCGTATATAGATGGGGGTTTTTTAATTACAAACCATAAATTGTAGAAAACTTCTCTTTTATATAGTCTACAAAATATTTGGGATTAAGAGTTTCACCTGTAACCTTTTTCAAAAGTTCTTCTGGTTCGTACATTTTACCGTACTTATGAACATTCTCAACCATCCAATTCAAAACTTCTGCTGAATCTCCTCTTTCTATTTGAGATGGATAATCTTTTAAATCCTTCTTCAACTTTGAGAACAATTGAGCACTGTATAGATTGCCCAACATGTATGAAGGAAAATAACCAAATTGTCCATTTGACCAATGTACATCTTGCAACACACCTACTGCGTCGTTTGGTGGCACGATACCTAAATATTCTTTCATTTTATCCCTCCATACCGTAGGAAGTTCATTTACTTTTATTCTATCGTTGATCAGTGCTTCTTCAATTTCAAATCTCAACATAATATGAAAGTTGTAAGTTACTTCATCTGCCTCAGTCCTGATGAAGTCTTTTTTAACTATATTTACACCCTTATACAGTTCATCACTACTTATTCCTTCAAAAGATGGAAAAATATCTTTTAACTTTTTAGAAAAGAAAACCCAAAAACGAGGCCCTCTTCCTATAATATTTTCCCAAAATCTTGATTGAGATTCATGCACAGCCATCGAAGCACCTTCATCCAAAGAAGTTTCAAAAAATTCCTCAGGAATATGAAGTTCGTATAAAGCATGTCCACCTTCGTGCATAGTTGAAAATAAAGAATATCTCAGATCTTTGTTGTTGTACCTTGTGGTAATTCTTACGTCTTTTGGACCAATTTTTGTAGTGAAAGGATGAGCAGACATGTCCATACGTCCAGAATCGAAATCGAAATTCATAAATTTTAACGCTTCCAGAGATAACTCTTTCTGCTTATTTACGTCGAAATCACCTTCAAAGAAATCGTATCTTGGTTCTTTCCCATTTTCAAAAAGCTCTTGCATAAAAGGTAGTAAATGCTCTTTTAAGTAATTTGTTGTGCCTCTCAACGTATCTGTTTTCATCCCTGGCTCGAATAAGTCTAAAAGAGCATCATATCTATTTTTTTCGTATCCCAAAGCTTCCGCTTGTTCTTTTTCTAAAGAAACTACTTCTTTTAAATAAGGTTCGAACATAGAAAAGTTGTCTTCTTCTCTGGCTTTTTTCCAAAAATGACCTGCTTTTGAAGTTGTTTCGGCTAATTTTCGGACAAGTTGTGGAGGTAACTTTTTAAACTTATCGAAATCTTTCTTGGCTACCCTTACCATCGCTTGATCAAATTCACCCAATTCACCATAATTTTCCTTCTTTGAAAAATAATCCAAAAATTCACCCATTTGATCGGAAACAGACATTTTAAACAGTGCCTCCGTAAGTTCTCCTAAAGCTTTAGAACGATACTCAATAGCATTGTTTGGAGCATTAGTTTCTAGATCCCAATGCATAAGTGCAATAGCCTGACCGTATCTTGAAATCTTGGCTTGAAACTCTTTAAATTCTTCAAATTTAGGCATCTTTTTACCCCCTCTTATATAGATTTTTTCAATCTTTAGAATTTCTAAAACTTTATATATAGCGCCCCTTCACCCATACGTTAAGGGGTAAACCCCTTAAGATCCCCATACGTTAAGGGGAACCCCCCTTAAAAACCCCAAATCAAGGTCAAAATCACTAAAAAAACATCGTTTGCACACTGCAGCAAACAAAAAAAGTTCTTTTGCACAGAACAGCAAACAGATTTTGTTAGTTATCCTAATTATATCAGATTTCTTGAACTATCCAAAAGTTTGCTGTATAATATTGTATCAGCAACATATTTATACACGATTTTCAAAATATAATTCAGGGGGTAATCATGAATTATCTACTTACTTTAATTTCAGGTATTTTAACCGGATTGGCTATGCCAGGTAATTTATTTTCTTTTCTCATCTGGTTTTCACTGGTTTTTTTTCTGAGGAATATTGCCGGATCAAAAACTCATTATGAAAGATTGTTACATACGATAATATACTCTTCTTCCATGCTGGTAACTACTCTTTGGTGGTTGCTTCCCACTTTGTCCAAAAATATACCCCGAATTCTAAAAAATTATTCTCCAATCGTCGGTTTTTTTGGATACGTTGGAATGATAGTACTTTTAATGATACCTTATCTCATCATCTGGCTTTTATCAGAACTTTATCATAGAAAAGATAGACAATATAATTATCTTTCACTGCTTTTTTTCTATTCTTTTGCATACACCATCGCTGAAGTCTTAAGGGGTTTTGGAGATTTGGCTTTTATGGGAGGGAATTTATCATATGCACTTTATGATCACACTGGAATAATACAAATCGTCTCTATTATAGGCTCTTTTGGTCTGACTTTTATCATAGTTTTTGTCAATTCTCTGATAGCCTTCGATAATTCACGTGATAAGGCATTAAAAATTCTTGTTATATTTACTACTATATACATTTCTAACTTCGCTATTGTTAGGTATCTACCTCCTATTAATAGCACAAATGATTCCATAAAAGTTGGAGTCGTTCAAACGAATGTACCTCAAGAGATCAAGTACTCCTCAAATCCAATACAAGATTATTCAACCTTTTCTAAGAATATCCAAGAATTTAAAAATAGGGATGTGGATGTAGTGGTTTTTCCAGAATCAACTTTTCTTGAAGACGTCTCAAAGTCAGAAATAGAAGGCCAAATAGTAAGAGACATTCAAAACTTATACAAACCTGTAATTTTAGGACATCCAAGGATAGAAAGCAATAACCATTTTAACTCTGCCTGGGTATATAACCAACATGGGAGTATTCAGGGGATCTACGATAAAGTTAAATTAACCCCATTTGCTGAATTTTTGCCATATGAAACTATATTTGGAAACTTTGATGTTTTTAGATTATTAAACTTTTATACATCCGGGGAGGAATACTCAACCTTTTCATTAAATGAAACTGATTTTGGCGTTCAAATATGTTTTGAAACTTATTTCCCGGAGGTTTCAATAAATCAAGCTAAGAATGGAGCAAATTTATTGATTGCAATCTCTAACGACGGTTGGTTTTATTCTAAAACAGGTCTCTTTCAACACTTCAGCCAGGGTGTTTTTAGAGCCGTAGAAACAAGAAGAGATTTTATCCAAGTATCAAATACAGGCTTAACTGGCTCAATTGACAAATATGGAAGGATCACCAACATATTCGACTCCCAAGAAGAAAAAACGGGAATCCTTTTTGTCAATCCAAACGATAAGATCTCTTTTTACTCTAAGGCTTCAGACATTTTAAAAATATTATTTTTTATCGGAGCACTTTTGCTTGCAATTCTTTAAACTCAATATCCAAATTCTAAATCAATTAAGTCTTTTACCATACCGTCTTTTAAAAAGCTTTTTATATTTTCTATAGTTTCATCGATACTGTACTTTGTAGCTTCAGTGTTATACCCTCCAACATGTGGAGATAAAACAACGTTATCAAAGGTATGAATCGGGTAATTAGCTGGCAAAATTGATGGTTTTTCTGTGGTAGGATAATTGTACCAAACATCTATAGCGGCTCCCGCTAATTTTTTGGACTTCAAAGCTTCATATAGTGCACTTTGATCTATAACATCACCTCTTCCAACGTTTATTATGTATTTGCCATCCATTTTATTAAACACCTTTTCATCGATAAGCCCTTTTGTATATTTCGTCAAAGGTAGCGTTACGAATACAATTTCACTTTTTTCTATTACATAATCTAAATCGGAACTGATCTCATCCACATTTTCAATTTCTATATTCGCGTTTCTTTTATAACCAACAATTTTACAATCAAAGGTTTTAAGCATTTGTGCAAGATTTTTCCCTATATTGCCTAATCCCAATATTGCACAACTTTTGTTCTGAATAGATACCCACGAATCTTTAACACTTTCTCCAGCACTAAATCCATGCCAAATTCCTTCTTTTAAATCGTTATGATAAGACACAATTTTTCCGAGAAGAGCTAAAGCAAGCGTAAAAGCCCTTTCTGCTACTATTCTGGCGTTACCATGACTATTTGCAACGCTAATGCCTTTTTCTTTAAGTACTTCTAAGGGTAATTGGTTCACCCCAGCATAGGGAACAAAGATTATTTTCAAATTCTTTGATTTTCCCAAGATATTCTCATCCAAATCTCCACCAAACACTATTGCATCTGCAACTTCCATAGCATTTTCAATATTGCTGATTTCTTCACTATCTAGAAATTCATCGTTGGGAAATAATTTCTTCAACTCACTAATTTTTTCTTTCCAATACGAGTTTAACTTGTTCATAAACAATACTTTCAATTTTTTCAATGCCCCCTCAAAGTGATTATTTTTGCTGTCTTTAGCGCCCCTTCGCCCCGCACCCACAAGGAAACCGTTTAATGGTCAATAATAATTATATCACAAAAAAAGTCGGAATTAAACTTACAAATTTCAAAGCGGCTTTAGCCGCTTTTTATATATCATCTTTGAATTCTTGCCAAATCTTCAAAATTTCCTTTCAATGATTTATACAAGTTCCTATAAGCCTCATAATAATCATCGTAAATCTTTGTATCTTGATAATTAGGTTCAATAATTTCTTTGAATTTTACCCATTTTAAAACATCTTCGAGCTTTTGTCCATCTCCTACTGCAGCCAACATAGCTGCTCCATACGCACCGCCTTCATCAATTTTAGGCATTTTAACAGGCATTTTGAAGTTTGTTGCAACTATCTTTGCCCATGTTTTATTTTTGGCCCCACCCCCAACTATTCTAATATCTTTTATCTCTGTTTTTTCTTTTATAAGTTCAAAGGAATCCCTAAGGCCAAAGGTTATACCTTCCATTGTTGCTCTTAGTATGTCATTTTCAGTATTCAAGGAAGAAATCCCAAAAAAAACACCTCTTGCGTTAGGGTCTCTATGTGGGGTTCTTTCTCCGTTTAAATAAGGAAGAAAAATAATACCATTTGAACCCGGTACTGAAAGGTTTGTTCTTTCTTCTATTTCCGTCCAATCCAAACTGGGGAAAAATCTATATTTTACCCAATTTAGGGAATGAGCGGCTGAAAGCATTACTCCCATGTAGTAATATTTATCTTGTATTACATAGTTAAAGTAATGTATTTTGCCCGATAAATCAGGAACTTTTTTTTCAGTGAGGGTTAAAACAGTGCCTGAAGTTCCGATACTAACCATCGACTCTCCCACTTTTGATATACCTATTCCAAATGCAGCTGATGCATTATCTGCTCCTCCTGAAACGACTTTTGTGTTCCTCCATCCCAATTCATTTTGCAAGCTTTCTTTTAATTCACCTCGAATCCCATAAGAAGGATACAATTCAGGCATTATGTCCATATTAATGCCAAAAGTTTCAAATATATCTTCATCCCAATAATTTGTTTTTACATTAAAACATGCCGTTCCAGAAGCATCCGAATAGTCCATACCAATACTACCCGTTAACTTAAAAACAATATAATCCTTAGGTAGAAGAATCTTCTTTATTTTTTTAAAATTCTCTATTTCATTTTCTTTTAACCACAGTATTTTTGGGAAAGTGAAACCTTCCAAAAAGGGATTCCCTATTTTGGAGATAACCTTTTCTTCACCACCAAAAACTTCTGTGGCTTTTTTACACTGGGGAGTGGTCCTTTGATCCCACCAAAGGATTGCGGGCCTAATAGGTTTATTATTTTCATCCAAAACCACCAAGCTATGCATTTGTCCGGAAAAACCTATTACATCTATTCGATGCGTTCTGGACACTTTTTTTAATATTTCGTATACACCATTCCACCAATCTTCAGGGTCTTGTTCAGCCCATGCCGGTTTGGGAACTTTCATTTCTAATGGATAAGAATAACTATCCAAAAGTTCTCCTTCTTCAGATATAACTAAACCTTTCAATCCAGTTGTTCCAACATCTATACCTAGATATTTTCGCAAAATGATCACCTCATTTTAAACCACAGCTTTTTCTGCAAAATCATCCATCACTCTTAAATTTGCCCCCCTCAAACATGCTGTTTCTATATCAAAAACAGGTCTCAAGGGCTTTTTTAAAGATTTTAAGGTTGGTTTCAGAGCTCGTGTCTTTATAATATTTTCAATCTCTGTGAAATACTCATCCGGGAAAAGATACCCATACCCCCCAAAAATTACAAACTCAGGATTTAAGATATTTATTAAATTAACCGTCCCTACTCCCAAATAATATAACATCTGTTTAATTATTTCATCGGCGTTTCCTTCCTTCTTCTGGGCTTTTATAAGAAGATTTCTAAATTTTTCTTCGTAATTGTTGCCTTCCAATCGCCCATTGCTGTATTCATATATCTTAGAAACTGTATCAATTGAGGCAAACGTTTCCCAACATCCTCGATTATTGCAAAAACATTTTTCTCCATCTTCATCGATGCTCATGTGACCAAATTCACCTGCTGTGAAATTAGGTCCCAAATGAATTTGACCGTCTATAAGCAAAGCTCCCCCTATTCCCTGGGATATGAAAACATAGACTCCATTGTTTAAGTTTGCAATATTCTTGTTAAAATACATCTCTGCTTGTAGAGCTAACTTTGCCTCGTTTGCAGCAAAAATTGGTTTGTCACAATGAGGAATTTCCTTTAAAATAGCTCCCTTAAGATCAATCTCACTCCAATTAAAATGAGGAACGTATTCGATGATCAAGTTTTCTCTATCAATCATTCCTGGAAAAGAAAAAGAAAGGCCTACAATATTATTTCCATTAGCATTTTCATATATTCTTTTTATCTCAACAGCTAATTTACTAATAAAAACATTAAAATTTTTGGGGGTTTCAAATTCTCCTATCTTATTGATTGAATTGTTTATGTATCCAAGACCTACAACTGTTTTTTCTACTCCCACTTTAACAACAATGGAAGCAGCAACGCCTTTTGCTGCTTCCAACCTTATAGGTTTTCTTCCAACACCTTTAGAAGACTTTCTATCTCCTTCTACTATTAAGTTTTTAGAAATCAAATCATACGTAATCTTTGTCACAGTACTTTTATCTAAACCAGTAAGCTTAGAAATCTCATTTCTGGAGATTCCAGAATAATATCTGATCAAATTGAAGACCATTAATTTGTTTGAGTATCCCATTCTTTCTGCATTGATTTTCTTTATCTTCAAAATAAAGCCTCCCGATTCATCAGTTATTCGTAGATGTACAAATTTATTAAATTTTCCAAATATTCTTGTCTTGCCGATTTCGGAATTCCCACTTTTTTATCTATTACATACTCTTCGAGTTCTTTGAAATTAGTTCGTCCATCCACTATCTTTTTACCCATAGCTTCATTAAAACTATTATACCTTTTTTCTACAAAGTCTTCCAAAACTTTTTCTTCTAAAATTTTGCTTGCTAAGATCAGTCCTAAAGCAAATGCATCCATTCCTGCAATATGTGCGTAGAACAAATCGATATTTTCGTAAGAAGGCCTTCTAACATGTGAGTCAAAGTTTAAACCACCTGGCGCTATTCCTCCATTTTTAAGTATTTCATACATTGCCAAAACGTTTTCAAATACGTTTGTTGGGAATTGATCTGTATCCCATCCTAACAAAAGATCCCCCATGTTAGCATCAACGCTACCCAAGATATTATTTATTCTTGCATACCTTAATTCATGCTGAAAAGTATGGCCGGCAAGAGTTGCGTGATTTGCTTCTATATTGAACTTGAAATACTTATCAAGATCGTACTTTTGTAAAAATGCATAAGAGTTCGCAACATCAAAATCATATTGATGTTTTGTGGGTTCTTTTGGCTTAGGTTCTATCAAAAATTGACCATCAAAACCAATTTCTTTGGCGTAATCTACAGCCATATGTAAAAAATTAGCCAAATTGTTCAATTCCAACTCCATATTAGTGTTTAAAAGGGTTTCATATCCTTCTCTTCCACCCCAAAAAACATAATTTTCACCATTTAATTCCTTAGTTATTTCAAGTGCTTTTTTTACCTGTGCAGCGGCATATGCATATACATCTGCATCACAAGAGGTAGCTGCACCCTGCATAAACCTTGGATGAGTGAAAAGATTCGCTGTTCCCCAAAGAAGCTTTATACCCGTTTCTTTCATTCTTTCTTTTATTCTTTCAACTACTTTATCTAATAACTTATTTGTTTCTCTCAACGTTTCTTGTTCATCAACTAAATCTCTGTCATGGGTACAAAAATATTTAACCCCTAATTTGCTCATGAACTCGAATGCTGCATCACATCTTGCGTAAGCTTTATCTAAAGGATCCGAAAATTTGTTCCATTCTCTGTTGGCACTTTCGACCCCGAACATGTCCCTTCCTTCTGCAGTGAAAGTGTGCCAATATGCCACAGAAAATCTCAAGTGTTCTTCCATAGTTTTATTACCAATTTTTCTCTTGGGATCATAATAGTGAAAAGATAACGGATCCTTCGATTCCTTACCTACATACTCAACCTTTTTAATATCTTTGAAATATTCTGTCACTTTAAGACCTCCTATGAAAGATTTATAGAGCCTTTAAAATTCTAAAACTTTCATTATATTTAAATTTTAGAAATTGATTTTTTAAAAATACCTCACATCTTTTAATTCATATTTAATCAGTATTTGAATTTATTTTTATCTAATTTTCTAACAATTGGCAATTATATTACCTTTCATAATTCTCTTAAAATCTCCATTCTATTTTTCAAAATTGTAATTTCTAAAGTGTCTAGATATTTTATTTAATCTTTAGAAATTTTAAAATATACTTCAAATCAAAGCTCTATATTCCAAAAATTTTAAAATAATATCAATCATTCTAAGCTATTTCTAATCAGATTTAGCCCTCTTTGCGGAGAAGCCTACCCACCACAAAGAAAAAGGCCCAACCTTTTAGCCTTACCTTATTTTTAAAAAATATTTATTTCTGAAGTTTCTATTTTCTCTTTTTCTAATTTTTTCTAATCTATTGAACCACTGAATTTTAACTTGAAACTTCTTTGTAGTCTTCAAAGTATTCAATTTCTTGTTTTTTAAGAGCATTATAAGTAGGCAATTTTTTTACTTCTCTTAATTCATTTTCTAACTTTTTCTTAGTTATATTTTCAATAATGCTTTTTTGGCCTTCTAAATTGCAATCTACTCCTATGTGATAATACCCAATTTAGCAAAGAAATATACATAGTCCCTTTAAAATGAAATATGCTTTGATAGAAAATTTTGAATATAAACACAAATCGAGTTTGAAAATCAAATAGTAAGATTAGTAACGAAATTCATTTACTATATAGTTCAAATGATGAACATGAACTTTACGTTGCCTATCTAGCCTCTGGAACCTCAGACTAAGATGTTTTAAATCTTAATCTGATTTGACCCTGTAGAATAGTATCAGTTCCATGGTTTACTAATACTGATGCCTATTATTTACGTCCTAATTTTCTAAAAAAGTCTAAATATGATGCTCCTGAAATTTAGAGAATCAATTATCTACTATAGTAAAGGAAATAATTAAATAAAATTGAGTTTCTACATCGGGAACAACAACTTTACACAGCAGTATACGTCGAATAAATTCCTATAAGTATTGAAGCTTATAATGGCACTAGAGCAATTGAAATGAATCCATTTTATAAAGCATATTTGAAATATTCATGAATGTTGAATCCTCGATAGTTTCACCTATCTACAACAAGATATATTACGTAATTTACACCGTCATCCTTGAAGTACCGATGCAACATGCCGAATTTTAAGAAGTAGTAGACAATTTAGAGGATAATTTGAAAAAATCATCAGAGTGAACTTTATTTGGAACCTAGACTTTTTATAATTTTTGATAATTGAACTTTTTTTATTAATTCAATGTTAATATCTAACAAGAGCATCGTTTGAATCTTAGAAAACATTAACATTCTTACTTTCTTAGTCTTTTAAAGTTTGGATCTGTAAATATATCAGTTGCATCGTCACTGTGAGAAGAAAATTCAGAAATAACTGCACCTTCTTCTCCGGCCTTGAACCAATGTAGTGTATTTGGAGGTATGGTGTATTGTTCTGCTGGGTTTAAAATTATTTCATGTGATGCTGTGAAATATTCATTTGGTGGTTGTACATGCCAAGTGTTCTTTTCTCCTTCAATGAAAAGAAATACTTTACCATATCTGCACCTGAAGGTTTCTTCTTTTCCAATATCTCCATCATGAGGCGGGTGCTTATGTTCAGGACATGTTTGATTAGGCAAAAGAACCATTTCTTTAGCACAGTATCTATCGGTATTTACATAGGTAACAATCTCAAGACCTAGTTCTTCGATATTTCCTAATCCTCCATCAACGATTTCTATATTTTCTTTTTCATCTTCTCTTAGAGCGATACCCGCTTTTTCAAAAAGTTCTAAACTTTTCATTTTCACTTTTTCATATGTCTCATTGTTCAACATAAATTGAAGCCCCCCTCGTATAATATGTATGGATATGAAACTTAAAAAATGGTACTAAAAATTTGTTTTTTGCTCTTTTTCATTATTTCTTTTGTAAAGAAATGCCCTAATGCTAAAATAGTATCAGGATGATTAGCGAGGGAAGATTCCCTTCCTCCCTGCAAGACCTTTTGGTCGTTGCTTAAAAAGCTTGTTTCCTGACTTAGCAGTCAATTTGCTAACCGATTACTGCATCACCTTTGATTAGGCCATCAGCAAGGCTATTTTTCATTGGTGGATGCTCATAGAGCGCGAGGTTGCCTTTGGCTGCTAAGATTAGGGCATCTCTTTGCTTTCATCCTTTATCTTCATTCGAAAGGTGGTGAAATGTGGTTCTCAGTTTTTGGCTTTACTAAGACTTACACGCCATAGGTTCCATTTAGTTCAAACACTCGTCTCTGAAAAGAATTGGATGCTTTCCAACATTTATCTGAAATTCAGTGAATTGGCTGTGAAAAATAGGGATAAGCCCTTTTCCAATATATACGGTGCTACGTCTTGTGCTGCTTTGACTGAGTTCTACTCTTTGGATGAGATAGTTTACAAACCCATTGAAGATTTATCTCAGTTCGTTGTTGTTGTTTTATTCGGAATTGTTGAATTTTTGTTTATATTTCCTCATTCTCGCTTATTACTTTTGCCGAAAAGAGCTACAAACTAAAAAGCTACATTAAAAAAGTTATTTGAAAACCAGCAATAAAAGAATCTCCTAACCCAATTGTATATTTTGGCATTTCAATATATTTTGTTGGAACTATAACCACTTCCTTACAATAATTGCTTTTAGAAACTTTGCTTTCTGCAATGGTTCCTTTGTTGCTAGTCGGCAATTTTAAAACTTCGAGAATTTTTTCTTTATTTCCATATTCGCCAAACATTGCTTTTGAAGTAGCTAATAAATTGCCATAAATAAGCCCTCTTTCAATATTAATATCGAATAAATCACCAATGTACATAGAATAATCTTTGGAATGAACAATAATCCCTTTTTGAATGTTAAATCTGTCTTTAATAAATTTAGCTCCTTGAATTATATAAATAATATCTTGTGTATCACTAAAAAATCTAAAACTTTCAAGAATATATTTTATTTCTTCATCATTTAAACTAAAAATATCAATATTTGGCAGAATCGTTTCTAAACACATTTTTTTAATTTGAAAATTATGGTAATGAGCATCTTCAAAAATAACTATTCCTGAAGGGTTTCTAATTTTATATTTTTTTATATGTTTTACAACAAAATCTAAACGATCTATTAATAACTTCTCATCAACAATTGTATTAAAACCAGATATTAAATTACTCCCTATTTTATTAGCATTTTGTTCGATATATTCAAAGAAAGGTTTATTAAACGGGAGAAAGTTATTAATAGTTGTTCTCGTAAGAATTAACCTATTCGAATTAGGTATTAGGATTTTCTCACTTCCTATTTTAATAGTTTCTCCTTTTTTAAATTGAAAAATATAATGTATTTCAGGGTTTCCATATGAGTCTAACTCATTTGTATGTACTAATCTCCCTTTTTCATTAACCACATATATATATGGAGAAAACAGCAGATCACAAACTTCTTTTGAATTATCCGTTAAATGAACAATTGAAGAAAAATTCACAGCGGCCAAAGCTTTTGCAGCTTGTGCAGCTGTACCTCCTATTCCGTATTTCCAATGAAAAAGACCCCTCAAAATTTCTAAATCTATATTTCCAATATCTACTTCGCCACCTATTCCATTTATGCAAAAAAAAGCTAGAGTTTTTAATAAATCATCCAAAGTATCGATTCTATCAGCTCTTACAATATCTACATAACTTAACCTAGGCAAAAATTTACTTAGAAGTTTATTAAGAACGTCAGAATGAAAATCACAAAGTAGATCTAAATTGCTTGAATAACTCAAAGCAGAAATTTTTTTTTGAACCGAGCTTGTTGTGTCAGTTGAACAAAAGCTTTTATAGGCTAACAGGTATTTATCGTTTAACTCCACACTTTTTGCCCCCTCGTATAATATGTATGGATATGAAACTCAAAAAATGGTACTAAAAATTTGTTTTTTGCTCTTTTTCATTATTTCTTTTGTAAAGA
>NZ_JAHC01000015.1 GCF_002924625.1 Petrotoga sibirica DSM 13575
TCCTTATGGGTGGGGAGCGGGGCAAAGGGGCGCTATAACGTCTTTGAGAGTTTATAAAGACAATAAAAAATTATTTGATGGGAGACGACCAACTAGTTCGTCTCCCAATTTTTTAAAATATAAAACCTAGATATTTCCTTAAAAATATTAATTAGAAAATGTAAAACCCTTTCTCAACAACAATGGTTCACCATTCTTCTGTTCAATGGTTACTATCACTTCCCACTCCCCTTCATCCAAAACTTCGTTAATTTCTACCCCTATTGAAGGATAAGTAAACGCTTGTGTGACCATCTCCCCTTTAGCTGGCACCTTTAAAAACAAATCTATAAAGATTTGAAAGTTATCTTTGTTTATACTGATATTATTCAAAGAAAGTTCGTATCCTCCCGTTTTTCTTTCACCTGCACTAATACAAACAACGAAAGGAATGCCCCTTACATTGCTAACTACAACATCATCTTTTTTGATTATCACATCAGGTGTTTGACTCTTGTAATAACAATCTACAACCTTATAATTCTCCATATCTTCTCCTTTGTCAAAGGTGTAAGCGTCTAAAGGCTTTTTATCTATTCCTACTCCTTGAGCAGGTTCTTGAATAACTTCTTGTTTAACCCCTGTTTCATTTTGTAATGATGGAGATAATAAGAAAAAAGCGGATCCAATCGCCAAAGCTGTCAAGGAAATTACTAAAATTATCTGAGTTTTAGTCATTTTTAAAAATCTCCTCAATTGAAAATCAGATGTTTCTTTTAACAACATAAACTTAGAAGATAGTCCAAGGTATTCTATCTCCTCCATATTCATCAATAAATCCCATACCTTCTTGGTTAATTGATATTTCAACTGGAATAGATTCATTGTTTATTTGTATTTCTCCTCTTATACCGAATTCTCCTTCAGGAATCGTTCCAACGTACTCATAAGATAAATAATAATGGCCGCTTTCAATGATATGTTGTAATAGGTCAATACTAATTTCTTCGTTACTAGGAAGTTCAAATGTCTCTATTGTATTTCCGCCACCATCCAGCAAAGATATTGTCAGTGTTCCATTAAAAGGAAGATCAGTTGTTAAAACTGCTTTGAATTGAGTTGTTTCAAATTCTTGTGTATAGATTGTTTCATGACCAACTTCGACATTACCTGAATAACTCAGCTCTTCTTCCATTCTATAATTTGGTGCATAGTAATACAGATACTCAGGTCCTCCAATAATTATTTCATAATCTCCTGGTTCAATTCCGGCAAATAATTCAGTTCCATCGTTAGAAGTTTTCCCGTAATATCTTTTGCTCGTTTCTTTACTTTCTAAAGTTATAAAAACACCGGGCAAAGGGTTACTACTTCTTTTAGATATCGCCTTAACAACCAAATTCCCTGCTTCGTAATCAGTTGGATTAAGATTCAGACTTGCAGAGCTGATTCTTCCATAGCCGGCAGAGGTATCGTAACCATCCTCATCAATATCCAATGCTCCATCTTCGATCATCTTTCTTATCTGGTACACATTTGCTTCAGGATATTTTTCTTTAATTAAAGCAGCTAAGGCAGAAACATAAGGAGCTGGCATTGAAGTACCAGACCAGCGAATATAAGGATTACCATCAATCCCTTCATATTCACCCAATTCCACAGGGATTGTTGAAATAATATCCACTCCGGGGGCTGAAACAGAGACATAATCACCCCTGGATGAAAAATAAGCAATGTTATCCTTGTCATCGCTAGCAGCCACAGCTATTACACCTGGAAAGCCTGAAGGATAGAACCAATGTTGGTCTGTGGTGAAATTACCAGAAGAGGCAACAACAACTACGTCATTTGTAAGAGCATAATCAAAGGCATCCTTTAGGATGTTTGAATATCCTCCTCCCCAACTGTTCGACAAAACATCTGCTCCATTTTCTACAGCCCAAACTATTCCGGCAGCAACTGCATAATCACCAACGTAATTAGGGTTAAAGATTCTTATAGGCATTATCTTTGCATCTGGAGCTAATCCTACTACGCCCTGACCATCATCTTTTGCAGCTATTATACCCGCTGTGTGGGTGCCATGGCCGTCTGTGTCAGAATCCTCATTCGGATCAATCTTTTTATTCCAGTAAGGATCATAACCTAAAAACAATTGATCCACTAAATCAGGATGTGTTCCATCTGTCCCTGTGTCTAATAACCCTACAACTACACCAGCACCAGTAGCTGTTGCCCATGCGGTTTCAGCATTGATCTTATCCAAGGCGTACTGAAATTCTCTGTAATCTGGATAACCTTCCTCTACTTGATTCAACGCGCTACTTCCTGTTTTTTCTATGACAACATTTGGGTCATTTTTAATAACCTGTATTTCCCTATCCGTATAGTTTGGCTCAATATATCTTATACCTTCTATTTTTTCCTTACTTTCTAAATCCTTTAATACATTTTCAACATTTTGGCCTTCTAAGCTTAGAAGCGCAACCCTGATTTCAGGGATCAAACTTTTTACTTCCATCCCTTGATCAAGTTTATCTGTAAAATTTTCTAAATCCGATAAATTTTCATAACCAACAACGAGCACATCTTCGTCGTATTCACGTTCAGCTAGCTTTATCAAATCAGGAATATATGAATTTACAGGTGAAATGTCTGAATGATCCATAAAGGCATTGCTTTCATCCTCTAAATAGCTCAAATTGACACAGCTGTTGAAGATAAAGATTGAGATTATTAGTAAAAAAAGAACACAAAATTACGCATTTTCATAACGTTTTCCTTCCTTTTTTCAGTTTCCTACAGTAGTGAATTCATTTTGCTTATCTGGCATAATATCACCTTTAGGATTAACATTATACCCATTATCGACAGCTACTGAAACTGATACGCTATCCATGTCATACGCAACAGCATAGGCGTATTCTACTCCCCAATCGTATGTTTTGGCGGGTTCTAACTTATCGTCTTCATAATAATATATTCCATCTTGCAAGTATAAGAACCAACTCAAGTCATCATATTCAGAACTTCCTTTGCTTCCAAGGAATGTGACAGAAACTTCTTCAGCTCCCAAAGTCATAAAATCATACAAGTAAAGTGTCGATTCTTCTAAAATACCTGGAAATATGTAATTTTTACTTTGTACTAAATCGTATATCCACATCGTATAGTGGTATTCCACCTTAGATTCAGGCGAAATTAGTTCTTTTGTCGGTTCCCAAATAAAAGTTGGCTGCCTTGAAACGTCTGTTGCTTTGTCAGTTGGAGATATTAACTCAACATTAAAGGTCTCAAGTGGAACAACAGAACCTAATTCAACGAGTGTACTTTCTCCGTTTTCTGTATAAGAACTTACTGCGTACCAAGTTCTTCTACCGGCTTCCAATTCATCTGATTCATCCAAATAAGGACTATTTGTTACTGTAGCAATCTGTGTATAATTGCCATCCCCAAAATGTCTATAAATTCTATAAACATCTGGTTTTATAAACTTATCATAATAGATAAGTCCTTTTTGCAGAGCATCATAGTAATCATACCAATTTACTTTAATCCACAAATTTGAGTTTTCTGAGACCGAGTCTAATCCACCTACTAAATCTTTTAATTCAAGATATTTAACCAAAATGTTGTTGTTCATAAAATTATCCTTCAACCTTTGGGTAAATGTTTCTGATTGAGTCGTAGTAATTTCTTCTTTTAGAGTGTAAGAAATAATTGAACTCACCCCTAAACGCGAGGGATTTATTGGTTTAAAAAGTACACGCTCACTTGCTTTAGGTAAACACCCAGTCAGCAAAAACAACAAAATAAATATTAATTCTACATAATAAAATTTTTTCATAATAATGCTTCTCCCCAATTTCGACATTATCTATATTATCTTTTAAAACTAACCTCAAACTCTTAATATTTCTTTTCTTCAAACTTACCAAAATCCAAGTCAGATAATTTTAGAGAAAACTACGCTTTTTTCTTTAATAATATCATTATATCACCTACAATCCAACACGAAAGTTTTACATTTTTATTATTTTTTTATTGTAATTTTTAATGAAGTTAGAATTACTTATTTTACTTGTTCGTATCCTTTTTCCCTTTAAAAATCTTCTAACAAGCGATATTTTATAGTATAATATCAATGAAAACAACCAAAGGAGTTGTGAATATGTCTAAAAAGCTTTTGAAGAATGCGTATGTTTTGATAAGTGCTGATGATGATGTAGAAAAATTTGATATATTAATAGACGAAGATGAGATCGAAGACTTACTTGCCCCAGGTGATTCAACAGAGGTGAATTTGGGAGATGTAGACGAGTACGATCTAACTGGAAAATTGATCGTCCCTGGATTTATTAACACCCATACCCATTCAGTTATGTCTTATTTTAGAGGTATTGCTGATGATCTATCACTTAACGATTGGTTGTTCAAAGAAATGCTACCAAGAGAGGACTTTTTAGAAAGTGAAATGGCTTACTATGGTGCTTTAGTTTCTATTTTAGAGATGATTTCTAACGGAATAACTACTTTTGTTGACATGTATATGTTTACGGATGAGATAGCCAAGGCTGCATACGATTTAGGGATTCGTGCATATATATCAAGAGGGCTTTCTTATGATACTGATGAGGGCTGGAATAGGAGAATAAAAGAAAACATCAAAACGTATGAAAAATACAATGGATTAGATAACCGAATTTACATAGGTTTTGGGCCTCATGCCCCTTACACCGTTCCCATGGATAAATTAAAAGAAGTAGCCAAAATTACAAAAAAGTATGATACTCATATTCAGATTCATCTTTTGGAATCAGCAAATGAAAGGAAGCAGTACAATCTTTTAGAGGTTGAAAATACCGGTTTGTTCGATCTTCCTACGATAGCTGCTCACTGTGTGCATGCTGATGAAAAAGATATCGAAATTCTTTCAAGGAAAGAAGTGAATGTAGCTTATAACCCGATTAGTAATATGAAGCTGGGCAATGGGATAGCCCCCATAGTGGATATGCTTGATAAGAGTATAAATGTGACTTTTGGTACAGATGGTTCCGCAAGCAACAACTCTTTGAACTTTTTCAACGAAATGAAGTTTGGAGGTATATTGCAGAAATACAAGTATGGGCCTGATAGATTTTCGGTCGAGCAGATTTTGAGGATGATCTGGGAAAACGGAGGTTTTGCCTTAGAAACAAACATCGGAAGGTTGGAGCCTGAGTTCAAGGCGGATTTGGTTGTTTTAGATATGGATTCTTTTGAATTTTTCCCTAATGACTTATCAAGGTTAAAGTCTCATATAGTTTATTCTGTAAATCCTAAGAACGTTTTTGCAACGATGGTAGCAGGGAAGTTTTTGTACTACGATGGAGAATTTTTAACTTTAAAAGAAGAAAAGGAGCAAATATATGAGAAATTCCATAGCTTTTACAAAAGGATCGAAGATAAGTATAATAATAGCGATTATTCTGATAGCCATGACAACGATAGGGATATCTAAACCTATCGATGATTACATAGAGTTTTCTCCTAAAGGCTATGAAGATATAAGTAGGATAGTAACCAGAAATGGGACGATAATAAACTCCACGGTCTCAGACAATGGCGAACATTTGGAGTTGAACTTTAAAAAGGATGGTGGTTTGTACGAAGTTCACGTCGTTCATTTCAAGAATCCGTTCGCTTTGTTGAATTTTTGGTATAGTTTTGTGTGTGATTATTCTGATGGTTTAACCGCTAGTTTTTCTGCTATTCCTCTTATATACGGTGAGTACAATGGTGAGCATATGGATATGTATCTTAGTGCTTGGTATAGAGGAGTGAACAACTTATTTTTTGCTGTTTACGGGCCAAAAAGAAGCGTGATAAATGACTTGAAACTTCAGTTGAATAGATGGTGATTTTGTTGGATTTGTATAATAGGTTGAGTGAGTATTTTAAGAATAGATACGGCGAAAGAGTGCAAAGGTTACCAATCAACGCTGGATTCACTTGCCCAAATAAAACTGGCGTAAAAGGTAAGGGTGGTTGCATTTATTGCGATTTAACGGGAAGTGGTTTTGCCTCTTTTAAGCCTAAGGTAAGTATCGAAGAACAGGTTAAGGAAATGATTAATAGATACGAGACAAAAGCTAATAAATTCCTTGCCTATTTTCAGGCAAACACCAATACATACGCCCCTGTTGATGAATTGAAAGAAAAATATGAAAGTGCTTTGATAGACGATAGAATAGTAGGTTTGGATGTATCTACTAGGCCGGATTGTGTTCCAGATGATGTGATAGAGCTTTTAAATACTTTCAAAGATAGAGTTGATGTTTTCGTTGAACTGGGTGTTGAGAGCACTAATGCCAACACGTTAAAGTATATGAACAGAGGGCATTCTTTAGCAGAAGTTATAGATTCAGTTAACAGGTTAAAAAAAGCTGGATTAGAGGTTATTCTACATTATATAATAGATTTTCCTTGTGATACATTAGATGATGTGAAAGAGATGGCTAAGGTTAGTTCGGCGATGAATGTTGACGGTGTAAAATTGCATTCTTTGTATATCGTTGAAAATACAAAACTTGCTGATTTGTATAAAAGTGGGGAGTTTCCACCTTTGACGTTGGATGACTTTGTTGATAGGGCAATTACTTTCTTGGAATATTTAGATCCAAAGATCGTGATTCATAGACTCGTTGCTGATCCTCCAAAAACTGGAACGTTACATGGCAATTGGGGGATTTCTAAAATAAAGATTTTAAACTTAATTGAAAATACGATGAGAGAGAGGGGTTCCTATCAAGGAAAATATTTTAAGTATTTGAATAATTGAAGTAGGACGGTTGATCGCGAGTAGGCATACTTGGCCTATTTTGAGGAAAGTCCGGACTCTAAGGGCAAGATACTGGTTAACAACCAGAGGGAGTGATCCCTGAATAGGGCCATAGAAAAGAAAACCGCCGAAAGGCAAGGGTGGAACGGTGAGGTAAGAGCTCACCAGTGTCAGAGCGATCTGACAGCTTGGTAGCCTCTATCTTGAGCAAGGTCAAGCAAGAAGGCCATAGGTTGCCCGCCGAGAGACTTGAGTGTCCGCCTTCTGGGTAGACCGCTTAGATAAATGGTCAACTTGACAGAATCCGGCTTATAGTCCTACTGATATATTTAACAATGACGCCCAGAACGGGCGTCATTTTTTAAGTTATTCTTCTTTTGGGAGTAATTGGAGTATAGATAATTCTGAAGCGTCACCTTTTCTATAACCGATTTTTAATATTCTTGTGTAACCACCGTTTCTATTTTCGTATCGGGGTGCAATTTCATGTACTATTTTGTATACTAGTTTTCTGTCGTTGAAGTGTTTGTTTATATCCCTGTTTAAAGCTACTCTTCTTTCTGGGAGATCCGTTGAATTAGCTTCCTTGGCTTTGGTGATTATTCTTTCTACAAGCGGTCTTACAGCTTTTGCTTTGGCAGTAGTAGTAATTATACTTTCAGATTCAAAGACGCTTCTAGCTAAATTTTTCAACAGGGCGTTTCTATGGGAAGCATATCTATTTAATTTTTTAGTTTTAACTCTATGCCTCATCTAAAGTGTTCCCCCTTTCTTCTTGGTGTAATTTTTCATAATCTATATCAAATTTCTCTTTTAGCTCATTTTTTATCTCATCTAAAGATTTTTTCCCAAAGTTTTTGATTTTGAGAAGGTCGGCGGATTTTCTTTTTAATAGTTCTCCAATGGTGTCTATTTTTTCTCTTTTTAAACAGTTTTTAGCCCTTTTTGTTAAATCCAAAGAATCAATCTGAGTTTCCATTAAATCCTTTGGCAATCCAAAAATATTTTCTTCCTCTTCTTCTTGCACTTCTTCCTCTTTTTCAACTGAAACTTCCATTTGTTCTATAGTTCCAGCTTCTCCTTCTTTTTCCCAAAGTTTGGAAATGAAGTCAAAATGTTCCATCAAAATTTTTGTTGCCTCTTTCAATGCTTCGGTGGGGGTTGTATTTTTTTTCGTCCAAATTTCGAGAATTAGCTTATCGTAGTCGGTTCTTCTTCCTACACGAATGTTTTCTGTTAAATAGTTAACTTTAAGAACGGGACTGAACACTCCATCTATGAATATGTATTCAATGTCACTTTGAAATGTCAATTCTTGGGCGGGAATGAAACCTTTCCCTGCTTGAGCATACAATTCAAAGTCAACTTCCATATCTTTGTTGACATGAGCTATGACAAAATCTGGGTTGGCTATTTCTACTTCCGACGGAGTTTTTATGTCTCCACTTTTTATGACTTGGCCAGCTTTGTATTTCTTCCTTAAGCTTAATAGAATTGGGTAATCTATCCCATTGAGACTTTCAATGTCGTCTACTTTTAATTGAACCTTTTTTAAATTTAAAGTTATTTCAATGATGTCTTCTTTTATACCCTCAATCGTATCGTACTCGTGTAATTTCCCTGGAATACGTAGGCCGGTTATCGCTAAAGATGGAATGGAAGATAACAACACCCTTCTTAAAGCATTGCCTAAAGTTATAGCATATCCTTTTTCCAGCGGAAATAGTTCATATTTTGAGTAGTTATATTCGTCTTGCTCTTCCTTTTGGACTATCCTAAATTTTTCCGGTTTTATTAATATCTCCATACTATCTCTGATCCTTATTAGGGAATCAGAGCACACCTCCTTTCCTGCCCTTTTGAGCGAGGTGATATTTTGTGTTTCAAATAAATAACACTTTTTATTTAGAGTAAAGCTCTATGATGTTTGTCAAAGGTACAGGAACATCTATTTCATCAATCTTTGGTAACCTTTCGAAAGTTCCTCTAAAATTTTCAATTTCCACGTTTACCCAATTGGGAATATTTCTATATCCTTCTTGGACTAATTCTAATCCTTCTCGTACTTGTTGTATGTTACGACTTTTTTCTTTGACTTCTATTACATCTCCTACTTTGACTCTGTAAGAAGGAATATTCACTTTCTTGCCATTAACTAATATATGTCCGTGAGTTACTATTTGTCTCGCCGTTCTTCTGTTTGGTGCGAAACCCATTTGATAAACTACAGAATCTAGCCTTCTTTCTAAGAGTTGCATCAAAACTTCTCCAGTTTCTCCACTTCTAGATCTTTCAGCTTCTTCAAATGTGTTCCTGAATTGTCTTTCCATTAAACCATACATTCTTTTTAAAGCTTGTTTAGATCTTAATTGTATACCGTATTGGGTCAACTTTTGTTTTTGCCTTCCGTGTTGCCCAGGAACGTAATTTCTTTTTCTAAGGGCCGATTTTTCTGTGTAGCTTCTTTTTCCTTTTAAATAAAGGTTTATTCCTTCGCGTCGAGATAATTTTTCTAATGGTCCTATGTATCTCGCCATTAATTCTTTCCCTCCTTAATTAGAATCTTTTCTTTTTTGGCCTACAACCGTTGTGAGGTATAGGGGTAACGTCTTTTATGCTTTCTACATTTAAACCTGCAGCTTGTAAAGCCCTAATTGCGGATTCTCTGCCTGAACCGGGTCCTTTAACATATACATCCACTCTTTTTACTCCCAGATTTAGAGCTTCTTTTGCCACTTTATCTGAGGCCATTTGAGCTGAGAATGGAGTCCCTTTTTTAGCTCCTTTAAATCCAACATTTCCTCCACTAGACCATATTATTGGCCTACCCTCAGTATCTGTTAATGTAACTATTGTGTTGTTGAAGGTTGAATGAATGTGTACCGCTGCTTTTTCAGGAGCAGCTTTCTTTTTTTTGGTTCTTTGCTTTGCTCCACCTTTTGCCATTTATTTAAAAACCTCCTTAAAAATTTGATTTGATGTGTTAGTGCCACTTCGCCCCGTTGCCCACCCATGTGGAAGAGGGACCTGCGGTCCCTTAAACCCCTTAACTTACTCATAAGGATGAGAGAATTTTTATCCATTTGCATAGCTCCCCAACCATTCGTTAATGTTATCTTTTTTTGATCTTGGTTAATCTTGGTCCCTTTCTAGTTCTGGCGTTGGAGTGGGTTTTCTGACCTCTTACGGGTAACCCCGCTTTATGCCTTTTCCCCCTGTAGCTACCGATGTCTATCAATCGCCTTATATTTTTGTTAATCTCTTGTCTTAGTTCTCCTTCAACTTTATAATTTTCATTTATGTGGTGAGTTAGCTTTGAAATTTCATCGTCGGTTAGTTCTTTTGCTCTTTTATTCGGGTCTATTTCTAAGGTATTTAATATATCAAAGGCTGTTTTTCTACCTATTCCATATATATATGTTAATCCTACAAATAAAGCTTTATTATCTGGTACTTCAACACCTAAAATACGAGCCATCCATTTAGCCTCCTTGTAAAGAAATTTTTATTATCCTTGTCTTTGTTTGTGCTTTGGATTTTTTGAACATACAACCCAAACTTTTCCGCCTCTTTTGACTATTTTACAGTGCTCACATCGCTTTTTTACAGAAGCCCTGACCTTCATGATTTATTTCCTCCTTCATAATTCTCAACATCTATATTAATCTGTTTTTTCAATCTTTGTTTACTTTTTCCCTTTTCACAATTCTTCCTTTGTTTAAATCATAAACGGAAACTTCCACAGTAACCCGGTCTCCTGGAAGTATTTTGATGAAATTCTTTCTCATTCGCCCAGAAATGTGGGCCAATATTTCATGCCCATTATCTAATTTAACTTTAAAATTTGCATTAGGTAAAGATTCAAGAATATATCCTTGCATAACAACGACATCTTTTTTAGCCAATACAATCCCTCCTTTTTCAGGGATTTTTACTGTCATTAGAATCTGTAAAGTACGATTTAGCGCCCGACCCCCGCTCCCCACCCATGAGGAAAAAGGTCTACACCCTGTTACCCTGCAACTTACTCATAAAGATAAAAGATTTTTCCCCTTCAGCACTGGAGTCCCCTCATAAGGAAAAAGAAATGGAGGAGGGGTCCCCCATGACCCCTAAATAAACCCCTGAATTATAGTTGCGTTAGTATTTCTGGGCCATTTTCTGTCACGGCAATTGTATGCTCAAAATGGGCGGCTTTTGATCTATCTCTGGTTACAGCTGTCCAACCATCTTCTAAAATATCTACTTCGTAACTTCCCATAGATACCATTGGTTCTATTGCGAGGGTCATCTTTTTCCTGATTTTCGGACCTCTGCCTTGCTTTCCATAATTTGGAATTTGAGGATCTTCATGCAATTTTCTCCCTACCCCGTGACCTACGTATTCCCTTATTACGGAAAAACCTTTATTTTCAATATAAGTTTGAATTTCGTGACCAATGTCACCTATTGAATTACCGGCAACAGCTTTTTTTATACCCATGTACAAAGATTCTTTGGTCGCTTCAACCAGTTCTTTTTCTTTTTCAGGCACTTGCCCTATTATGTAGGTTCTGGCAGAATCTGCTATGTACCCTTTGTAAGTTAAACCACAATCTATAGATACAACATCACCATTTTTTAAAACTTTACTTTTTAATGGAAACCCGTGAACAACCTCTTCATTCAAAGAAAAGTTGATCGCATATTTGTAACCATTATAACCTTTGAAGGTGGGTATAGCATCTTCCTTTTCCATGTATTCCAAAACATATTTTTCAATGCTTTCTCCATTAACGCCTTCTTTCACTATCTCTGGAAGTAAAGCATCAAAAAGTAGGGCAAGCTTTTTTCCAGCCCGTCTCATCATATCTATTTCTTCATCAGTCTTAATTATTATCATTATTTGTTAAAACTCCTTAGTATATTAAACAATTCTTTTGTAACGTCTTCAACATTTTGGGCGCCGTCTATTGTAATGATTTTGTTATTTTTTCTATAATATTCTATTACAGACTCGGTGGTATTCTTATATACTTTGTACCTTTCTCTGACTACTTCTTCTTTATCGTCGTCTCTTTGAATTAATTTTGTGCCACATACATCACATTTTTCGTCTTCTTTTGGTTTAAGTGTGATTAAATTATATACTTTGCCACAGTTTGGGCAGACCCTTCTATTACTTATCCTTTTGACTATTTCTTCTTCGGCAACATCTATCAGTACCACCGCATCTATTTCTTTTTTTAAGTCTTTTGTTGCACGGTCCAAAAATTTTGCTTGGTCTAAAGTTCTAGGATAACCGTCCAGAATAAAAGAATCTAACTCTTGCATTTTTTCTTTTACCAGATTATTCATTATCTCATCTGAAACTAATTCTCCACGATCCATAATTGCTTTAGCCTTTTTACCTAATTCTGTACCTTTGCTAACAGCATCTCTTAAAATATCTCCAGTGGATATGTGTGCAATATCAAACTCCTTGGCTACCAATTTCGCTTGAGTTCCTTTACCTGCACCCGGCGGTCCGAAAAATAAAAGTCTCATTGAAAATTCATCTCCTTCCACGTAGCCTTCCTTTTTTCATGAAGCCTTCATACTGTCTAACTATCATGTGTTGTTCAATTTGCTGAACTATGTCTAAAGCAACTCCAACCGCTATTAGTGTGCTGGTACCACCTATCCAGATTTGCCGCATCCCTGAGGCACCTCTGATAAAGTAGGGTACTAAAGCGATTACTACTAAAAAGAGCGCTCCTATGAAGGTTACCCTTGTCATTACCGAAGTGATGTAATTAACAGTCGGTTTCCCTGGTCTTAAACCTGGTATGAACCCACCATAATTTCGTATATTATCCGCCACGTCGTTTGGATCCATAACAACAGAACTGTAAAAGTATGTAAAAAAGAAAACTAACAAACCATACAGTACAAGGTAAAGTGGAGCACCTATGGCAAATATTCTATCGTCTACAGTAGTTGCTGTTACCCCAGCAATCATACTGGGTAGAGTCATAATAGCGGAGGCAAAGATTATTGGAATTACCCCTCCACCATTTACCTTAATAGGTAAGTATGTCGAGGAACCTCCATAAATTTTTGTACCGACTACTCTTTTTGCATATTGGATATTAATTCTTCTTTCAGAGGTTTGAACCGCTACTACTGCTATTACTATAAATATGGCAACCGCCGCTAACAGTATCCATTCTAAAGGGGTTAAACCTATGAGAGCTTCAGCTGCGTATGTAGGGTACCTCGATACTATACCAGCGAATATTAAAACGGATACTCCGTTTCCTATTCCTTTTTCGGTGATTAATTCACCTATCCATAGTAAAAACATCGTTCCTGCTGCTATAGAAACGGTTGCTAAAGTTACAAAGAGAACTGGCGATAGGTTGGGAGATCTGTAATTGTTGGCAGCTATGGACATTAGTAATCCTTGTCCGAATGCTAATACTAACGTTAACATCCGGGTGTAGTGAGCAAATTTTTTTCTCCCACTTTCACCTTCTCTCAACATCTCCTTTAAACTAGGTATTACGGAAGAGAGAAGTTGAAAAATGATCGAAGCTGTAATATATGGGGTCACTGAGAGAACAAATATAGATAAATTGCTTAATGCCCCCCCAGCAAAGACGTCAAAAAAACCGATGAATCCTCCAGCCACTCCTTGGGATGCTCCACTTAAAGCGGATTGCCACGCCTCAACATTTATTCCAGGAATGGGGATGTAAATTCCTATCCTAAACCCTATCAACGCGAAAAAGGTGAATATAACTCTATCCCTTAATTCAGGAATTCTAAAAACGTTTCTAAAGGCTTTGAACATGTTATTCAATCACCTCTATTTTCCCGCCAACAGCTTCAATTTTCTCTCTAGCAGTTTGAGAGAAAAGGTTAGCTTTGACAACAAGAGGTTTTGATATTTCTCCTTTTCCTAATATTTTTACTCCATCGTTCAATTTTTTTATTACTTTCTTTTTTAAAAGTATATCTGGAGTGACTTCTTCATTTTCTGAGAAATACTTTTCTAATGTTTCTACGTTTACAACAGAATATACTTTTTTAAATGGTGCATTAGAGAATCCAAATTTTGGAGTTCTTCTAATAATGTTTGTTTGTCCACCTTCAAAGATTTTGCTTATTTTACCTCTTCCTCTTGCCTTTTGACCTTTGTGCCCTTTTCCAGATGTTTTTCCTAATCCTGAGCCGATTCCTCTTCCTAACCTTTTTTTAGGTTTTCTTGATCCTGGTGTAGGTTTTAGATCTTCTATTTTAAGTGGCATGTATATAGCCTCCTTATTTACGGTTTGTTTTTTTAAGAATCGATTTCTTCCCACTCGACTAAGTGATGTACGGTTCTTATCATTCCCCTAATTTGCGGATTGTCAGGTTTTATCACCACTTTATCTTTCCTAGTTAAATCTAAAGCATCGAGAGTTGCTAATTGTCTTTTGTTCTTCCCTGCTCTTCCTCTTACTAACTTTATCTTTAGACTTGACATTGCTCATACCCCCTCGTGTGCACCAAAAAATACTTGTTTTACCGATAAATCTCTCAACTTTGCAATTTCTTGAGGAGATCTCAACTTTTTTAATCCGTTGTAAGTGGCTTTAGCTAAATTTAATACGTTTGTCGAACTAATGGCTTTACTTAGAATATTATCTATTCCTGCTAATTCAACAACAGCTCTTACAGCTGAACTGGCTATAACTCCAGTACCCGGCCCTGCAGGGAACAGTAATACAGTGGAAGCATCTTGTTCACCGATTGTTTCGTGAGGAATGGTTCCATTTTTAACAGGAACTTCTATCATATTGTTCTTTGCATTCTCAATTGATTTTCTGATAGCTTGTGGGACTTCTCGGGCATTTCCAATTCCTATTCCTACTTTTCCATTTCGATTGCCTACTACCGAAACTGCACGAAACGAAATGGTTTTTCCACCTTTAGTCACTTTGCTGACCCTTCGAATTTCGATTACTCTTTCTTCTAATTCATTTGCAGCATCAGTAGCTTTTACTTTCTGATCGTTCGGCATAAATTACCAACACCTCCTAAAACTTTAAGCCCATTTCTCTTGCTGCTTCAGCAAGAGCTTTTACTTTTCCGTGGTATTTGTAACCACTTCTATCAAAAACTATTTCTGTTATATCTTTTTCTTTTGCTTTTTCAGCTATGAGTTTTCCTACTTCTTGAGCAGCGTTTTCATCCCAAGTTTTTTCTAATTTTTCTTTAAGTTGTTTTTGGGTTGTTGAAACGGATACCAATGTGACACCTTTAGTATCGTCTATAATTTGAGCGTATATGTGCTTTTGACTTTTAAAGACTGTTAATCTTGGTTTTTCTGGTGTTCCTTTTACTTTTTTTCTTACTCTTAAATGCCTTTTTCGTCTAAGGGCTTTTTTGTCTAATTGTTTTATCATTTTAAAAGGGTCCTCCTTTGAGAAAATATTTTAAACTTTCTTTCCTTCTTTTCTTAAAACACTTTCTCCAATGTATTTTATACCTTTACCACTGTATACGTTAACTTTTCTCAAACTTCTTATTCTTGCAGCGGCTTCTCCAACTTTGTATTTATCTATACCTTTAACCACCACTCTTGTGGGTTGTGGAACCTCTATTGTTATTCCTTCAGGTATGGGAAATTCTACTGGGTTTGAATAACCAATATTCAAAACTAAATTGTTTCCTTGAAGTTGCGCTCTGTATCCAATACCAGAAATCTCCAATTCTTTTTGGTATCCTTCAGTTACACCTTTAATCATGTTTCTCACATGAGATGTGAACGTACCTCTGAGCGCTTTTAATCGCTTTTCGTCTGAACTTCTTTTAACCACGCCTTCTTTTGACTTAATCATTAATTCGTTGTTATCTCTATTAATTTCTAAATATTCGGGTAAATTTAGACTTAATTCACCTTTTTTACCTTTGATTTTTATTGTTTGTCCATCCACAGATAATTCTACACCATCAGGAATAATTGTTGGTTTATCAGCTATTCTCGATTGTGGCATCTAGGCACCTCCTCACCATACATAACAGATTACTTCTCCACCAACTTTTTTCTCTCTTGCTTCTTTATCGGTCATTAGTCCTAAGGACGTTGAGAGTATAGCTATACCTAATCCACCTTTGACCTTTGGTATGTTACGTGTGTTAACATATACTCTTCTTCCACTTTTTGAAACCTTTATGATTCCTTCCATTATAGGTTTTTTTTCTCTTCTAGTTCCTTTGTACTTTAAATAGACTTTGAGTATTCCTTGTTTACCATCGTCTATGAATTTATAATCATTGATAAATCCTTCTTTTTTCATTATTTCTAAAATGTCTCTTTTTAAGTTCGATGCAGGTATTTCTACACTCTCTTTGAACACCGAGTTGGCGTTCCTTATTCTGGTTAGCATATCAGCAACCGGATCGCTCCACATTCTTTTTTCCCTCCTTACCAGCTAGCCTTCTTAACTCCAGGAAGTTTACCTTCTAGAGCTTTTTCTCTGAAACATATCCTGCATAAACCGAATTCTCTGTAAACAGCTCTTGGTCTACCGCAAACTTTACATCTTGAGTAAACTCGTGTTTTATACTTTGGCGTTCTTTGGGATTTTTCTATAAGAGACTTTTTCGCCATTAATTACAACCTCCATTCATGATTTTTGTAATGGGAAACCAAAATATTCTAACAGTTTCCTTGCTTCTTCATCAGTTTTAGCTGTGGTAACAATTGTTATATCCATACCCTGAATTCTATTTATATCATCAGGCCTAATTTCCGGAAAAATTAGTTGTTCTGGAATTCCAAAGGTATAATTACCTCTTCCATCGAAAGAATCAGATGGTAGCCCTCTGAAATCTCTTAATTTTGGTAATACAACATGATTTAATTTATACAAGAAATTATACATTTTCCATCCTCTCAAGGTTACTTTTACACCTATTGGCATTCCTTCCCTAACCTTAAAATTAGCAACACTTTTTTTTGCCTTTGTTATTAAAGCTTTTTGCCCTACTATCTTTGTTAGCTCTTGAGCATGTTTTTCAACAACGGCTCTGTTTCTGGAACCTTCTCCAACTCCCATATTAACAACTATCTTTACAAGTTTTGGTACTTGTAGTTCGTTTTTGTAATTAAATTCTTTCATCATAGAAGGTATTACTACTTCTTTGTATCTGGCTTTTAGAGGTACATACTGAACTTTTTCCATTGATTGTCCTCCTTTTTGCTTCTTCCCTTACATATCCACAAAATTTTTACAATGTTTCAAGAGTTTAAATGAATTAAGATTTTTCTACTATTTCACCACATTTTTTGCAATATCTTACTTTGCTTCCATCTTCAAGAAATTTAAATCCCACTCTAGTTTTTTGATCACAATTTGGACAAACTAACATAACGTTTGAAATATCAATAGGACTGGGTTGCTCGATAATTCCACCTTCCCTCATCTTTTGAGTGGGCCTTTGATGTTTCTTGACAACGCTTACGTTATCTACAATAACTTTGTTTTCCTTTGGAATAACCCTTAAAACTTTGCTTCTTTTTCCTTTATCTTTTCCAGCAATTACCATTACTGTGTCGTCTCTTTTTATTTTATTCATATTTTCACCTCACCAAACTTCTTTTGCTAACGACGCTATCTTGGCGTATCCTTTGTCCCGTACTTCTCTGGCTACTGGACCAAAAACCCTTGTACCTAAAGGTAACTTGTTTTTATCAACCAGTACGGCAGCATTGTCATCGAATCTGATATAAGTTCCATCTTTTCTTTTTATCTCTTTTTTTGTCCTGACGATTACAGCTTGAACCACTTGACCCTTTTTTAAATTCGTGTGAGGTATGGCTTCTCTAACGGAGCATACAACAGTATCTCCTATGGTCCCTTTTGATTTATGAAATCCTCCGAGTACTTTAATAACTCTTAGGACTTTTGCTCCAGAGTTATCAGCGACCCTAATTTTACTCTCTAGTTGTACCATCAACCTCACCTCCAAAGGCTTCTTGTACTTCTTCTTCAACTGAGTCGGGTGTTTCAACTTCTTCCGATAAAATATTTTTTCTTACAATTCTTTTTAAAACAAAAGCCTTTGTTTTGGAAAGCTTTCTAGATTCTTCTATTTCAACAATATCACCAATCTCACATTCGTTGTTTTCGTCATGTGCATGGTATCTTCTAGTTTTTCTAACAAATTTGTGGTATTTGGGATGTTTGGTTAGTCTGTCTGTTTCTACCGTTATTGTTTTGTCCATCGCATTGCTGATAACTTTTCCAGTTATTATCTTTTTAGACATGAAATTTACCTCCTTATTCCGAGTTCCCTTTCTTTGAGGATGGTCTTTATTCGAGCTATATCTTTCTTTACTTGTTTAATACTTGAAGAATTTTTTAGTTGTCCAAGTTCAAGTTGAAACCTCAATTGAAATAATTTTTCCTTCAAATTATTTAATTCTCCATTGAGCTCTTCGTCTGTTAATTCTCTCATCTCAGTTATTCTCATCAGAGCTCCCCTCCTATTTCATATCTTTGAACTATCTTAGTCCTTATCGGTAGTTTGGAGGCGGCATACTCTAATGCCCTTTTTGCAGTTGCTTCATCAACTCCACCTATTTCAAACATTACTCTTCCCTTCTTTACAACCGCTACCCAACCTTCCACATCACCTTTACCTTTTCCTTGCCTTGTTCCAATACCCTTGGAAGTTACGGGTTTATCGGGAAAAATGTTAATCCATATGTTTCCCGTTCTTTTTAAGGTCCTAACCATAGATAACCTACATGCTTCTATCTGTTGTGCAGTTATCCATGAGCTTTCCATCGCTTTTAATCCCCAGTCACCAGAATGTACCAAACTTCCACCTTTTGTCATTCCTCTGACTGTTCCACGTTGTTGTTTTCTATATTTTACTCTTTTAGGCATTAACATTTAGGATTTCCTCCTTTTTTACCATTTCTACAGTCTTTAACTTGCTTTAGCACTCTTTAGCCTGGTAGCCCGCCCAAAGGAGTAGGAGGACTGTAGGAAAGATTATTTAAGTGGTGTATCACCATCATAGACCCAAACCTTTATCCCTATGGTACCGTATTTAGTTTGAGAATGAACGACCGCATAATCAATGTTTGATCTCAAGGTTTGAAGAGGTAATCTTCCTTCCATATACCATTCGGTTCTTGCTATTTCTGCACCACCAAGCCTTCCAGAAACCATAATTTTCACGCCTTTAGCGCCTCGTCTCATAGCGTTGGTTATAGCTTTTTTCATAGCAACTTTGTGTGAAACCCTTCTTTGGAGTTGACCCGATACATCTTCAGCTATGAGTTGAGCGTCGACGTAAGGATTTTTTACTTCTTGAGCGTAGATCTTAACATTTTTATCCCCTACTATGTTTTTCAAATCATCTCTAATTTTTTTTATTTCTGCGCCTTTTCGTCCAATCAAAATTCCTAGTCTTGCACTATAGATATCTATTCTTATTAACGAATCACTAGGTCTTTCAATTAATATCTCTGAAATCCCAGCAGCTCCGTAATTTGATTTTAGATAATTTCTTATCTTTTCATCTTCATGTAAATAATCAGAATAATTCTTTTCGTTAAACCATACAGATTTCCAATTTTTGTTGTTCCCTAGCCTAAAACCGGTTGGGTGTACTTTTGATCCCACATATTTCACCTCACTTTATTTATCGGCACTTTTGTCTCTCACGGTTATATAAATATGGCTCATTCTTTTTTGAAGAATATCTGCTCTTCCATGAGACCTTGGCCATAATCTTTTTAGTCTAGGACCTTCATTCACCATTATTTCAGAAACATAGAGATTTTCAGCGTTTAATCCAAAATTATTCTCAGCATTGGCAATAGCCGACATCAAAGTTTTGTATAGTATACGTGCGGATTTTTTTGGACTAAAAGTGAGTATTTGAAGTGCTTCACTTATGTCTTTATTCCTTATTGAGTTTGCCATGGATCTAACTTTTTTAGGTGATATTCTTACGTATTTTGTAACTGCTCTAGCTTCAACAATTGGTTCAGAGGCTTCTTTCTCTTTTCTTAATCTGTGATATACAGATCTTTTTACTTTTCTACCGTCTTGTTGAACTCTGGAAACATTAGTATTAGTAGCCATAAACTACCCTCCTCAACCTTGCTTTACTATCTTTCCTTTAACTGCCTTTTTGTCTGGATGTCCTCCAAACCTTCTAGTTGGAGAAAATTCGCCCAATCTATGACCGATCATTTGTTCAGTTATATAAACCGGTATGTGTTTCATTCCGTTATGAACCGCTATTGTGTGCCCAACCATTTCTGGTAGGATCATCGAGGCCCTTGACCAAGTTTTAATAACCTTTTTTTCACCTTTTTCGTTCATCTCTCTGATCTTTTTGATAAGACTTGGATGAACATATGGACCTTTCTTTAAAGATCTTCCCACCTACTGCACCTCCTTGCTTTTTCTGTTTAGTGCCTTTAGAAATTCTAAAGCTTCTTTCAGTGCCCCTTCGCCCTGCAGCCCGCCCACAAGGCTAAAAATACTTACTTTACTCTTCTTCTTACGATAAATTTATCGGATTGTTTTTTCCCTCTTCTTGTTTTATACCCTTTAGCAGGGGTGCCCCATGGAGATTTAGGAATGTGACCTTTACTTCTACCTTCTCCACCACCCATTGGGTGGTCTACTGGATTTTGCACCATACCTCTTACCTTGGGCCTTCGTCCCAACCATCTGGTTTTTCCGGCTTTACCGTAAACTTCGTTGGAATGGTCTTCGTTGCTTACTACACCAATGGTAGCCATGCAACTTAAGCGAACCCTTCTCAACTCAGTAGAAGGCATTTTTAAAAGTGCATATTTACCTTCTTTAGCCATTAACTGAGCATAAGTCCCTGCAGATTTTGCTATTTTTCCACCTCTGCCTGGTTCAAATTCTATGTTGTGTACAAGCGTTCCTAAAGGAATATTCTCCAAAGGTAGGCAATTACCAACTTTGATTTCAGCATTTGCACCACTCATTACAGTTTCTCCAACTTTTAATCCCTTAGGAGCTAATATATACCTTTTTTCTCCATCGGCGTATACTAATAGAGCTATCCTCGCGCTTCTGTTAGGATCGTATTCTATTGAGGCAACTTTTGCAGGGATATTTACTTTATTTCTTTTAAAGTCGATTACTCTGTATTTTCTTTTATGCCCACCACCACGATGCCTCATTGTAACTCGACCATAATGGTTCCTTCCACCTGTTTTTTTCAATGGTTCCAGTAAACTTTTTTCAGGTTTGACTTTTGATAATTCAGAAAAATCAGAAGTCGACATATATCTTCGTGAAGGTGTTACGGGTTTGTATTGTTTTAACGCCATTATTTATTCACCTCTCCTACAAACTGCCTTGCAATTCTCTTATAACGTAACCTTCTCCTAATTTAACTATTGCTTTTTTCCATCCTCTGGTATACCCTTCACTTCTTCCCATTCTTTTTGGTTTGGGTTTCATATTCATTACATACACTTTTTTTACTTTAACTTTGAATATTGTTTCGATGGCTTCCTTTATTTCTGGTTTAGTAGCATTTTTTGCAACTTCAAATGTGTATTTTCGTTCTTGCATAAGAGAATAGGTTTTTTCTGTTAAGATCGGCCCGGTAATAATATCGTAAGCTTTTTGAAGCTCCATTAGCCGATCACCTCCTCGATTTTATTCACCATTTCTTTGGTAAGTACAATTTTTTCATTGTTTATTAAATCAAATACATTTAAACCGTCGACATTCTTTTTATTTTGACCAGGGTTATCCGCTATAATCACTTTCACCTTTGGCAAATTCCTTGCAGACAATTTGAAGTTTTCGTATGGTTCCTGGTTATAAGGTAATAAAAATAAGACCTTTTTACTTTCCATACCAAATTTGCCCAAAATATTTTTTACATCTTTCGTTCTCGGCTTTTCAAATTTAACATCATCTAAGACAATTAAATTATTTTCTTTATACCTGATACTTAAGGCAGACTTTAAAGCTAGTCTTTTCATTTTTTTGTTGAGGTCTTTGTGAAATTCCCTGGGTTTTGGCCCAAAAGCTACTCCACCGTGTCGGAAAAGAGGGGATCTAATAGATCCGGCTCTTGCTCTACCCAAATGCTTTTGAGGCCACGGTTTTCGGCCTCCTCCTCTAACTTCACTTCTAGTCTTAGTAGAAGCTGTCCCTGCCCTTTTGTTGGTTAATTGCATATCAACGTACCTATATAGTACATCCATATTTGGTTCAATGTTAAAGATTTCATCTTTTAGATCTAACGTTCCAACTTTTTCATTTTGAATATTGTATACATCTATCTGTGACATTTCCTAATAGACCTCCTTACTTCGTTTTTGGGCGCATTGCCTTAACGGCTTCTCTTATTGTTACCAATCCGCCCCTCGCTCCTGGAACTCCGCCTTTGACCGCTATTATATTGTTTTGTACATCAATGTAAACTACTTCTGAGTTTTGAATGGTTACCCTTTCATTTCCATATTGACCGGGCATCTTTTTCCCTTTGAATACCTTTGAAGGATAAGTGGCCATTCCTGTTGATCCCAGACCTCTATGAAATTTTGAGCCGTGTGAATTTTCTCCACCTCTAAAATTCCATCTTTTCATGACACCTGAGTATCCTCGACCTTTTGATTTCCCTATTAAATCAATCTTTTCTCCTTCAGAAAAAATGGACACATCGATTTTTTGTCCAATTTCGTAATCATCTACATTATCTACTCTAAATTCTCTTAAATACCTTAAAGGTTGCACTTGTGCCTTTTTGAAATGACCCATCAACGGTTTGTTTGCTTTTCTTTCCGGTATCTCTTCAAAACCTATCTGAATAGCGTTGTATCCATCTGTTGCTACGGTTTTCTTTTGAACTACCACACATGGTCCAGCTTTGATGACTGTCACCGGGATGGCTTTTTCATCTTTAAAAATTCGAGTCATTCCAACTTTTTTTCCTAAAATACCTTTCATTTTTTCACCTCCAGAGCCCGAATGATATCTGTATTAATTTTTTAAAAATTATAATGGCATCATGCCTTTATGTCTACGGATACTCCCGCTGGAATGTTGACTTTCAACAGTTTAGTAACCGTCTCGGGTGAAGCATTGTAGATATATATCACTCTTTTATGAACAATTTTTTCAAATTGTTCCATTGAATAAGAATATTTGTGTGGGGATCTTATAACCGAATACACAGTTCTCTTATTTGGTAATGGAATAGGGCCAGAAACTTTAGCTTCTGTATCTTTTACGGCATCTATGATTTTTTTGGACGATTCGTCTAGTAACCTATGATCGTATCCTTTTAGCCTTATTTTTATGTAGTTATTACCGGCCATAATTTTTTTAAAAACCTCCTTTGAACTCATTAGTAAGGGGAGCTGAAGCTCCCCGTACAATAAGACTTCCAAATTTATTATTCGATTATTTCTGTAACAACACCTGCTCCTACGGTCCTTCCACCTTCTCTTATAGCAAATCTCATTCCTGCTTCGAGAGCTACAGGGTAGATTAATTCTACTGTCATATTGATATTGTCGCCTGGCATTACCATCTCTGCTCCACTGGAAAATTCTACCAGAGTTCCAGTAACGTCGGCTGTCCTAATATAAAATTGAGGTCTGTAACCTTTGGTAAAGGGTGTATGTCTTCCTCCCTCTTCCTTTTTCAATACGTAAACCTCAGCCTTGAATTTTTTATGTGGGGTGATTGAACCAGGAGCAGCAAGAACCTGACCTCTTTTTACTTCATCTTTTTCTATACCTCTTAAGAGACATCCTACGTTGTCTCCAGCTTCACCTTCATCCAGTATCTTTCTAAACATCTCAACACCAGTTACAACAGTCTTTTTTGTTTCATAACTCAAACCAATTATTTCAATTTGATCTCCGGTGTGGACAACACCTCTTTCGATTCTTCCAGTAACAACCGTTCCCCTTCCAGTAATGCTGAAAATATCTTCTATGGGCATTAAGAAAGGCTTGTCAATTTCTCTTACTGGATCTGGAAAGTAAGAATCAACCGCATCCATAAGTTCATATATCTTTTGTGTCCAAGGACCATCTGGGTTATTTTCTTCCAATGCCTTTAAGGCTGAGCCTCTAATAACTGGAACTTCATCTCCGGGAAATTCATAGCTACTTAGGAGATCTCTAACTTCCATTTCTACTAAGTCTACTAATTCTTCGTCATCTACCATGTCAACTTTGTTTATAAAAACAGTTATAGCTGGAACGTTAACCTGTCTTGCTAACAAAACATGTTCCCTTGTTTGTGGCATAACACCATCAGTTGCAGCGACAACCAAAATAGCTCCATCCATTTGCGCAGCCCCAGTTATCATGTTTTTTATATAGTCCGCGTGACCTGGACAATCTATATGTGCATAATGCCTTTTTTCTGTTTGATATTCAACGTGTGAAACGTTGATGGTGATTCCTCTTGCTTTTTCTTCGGGAGCTTTATCTATCATTTCAAAAGGTGTGAAATCTGCTCCACCTTTGTAAGATAAAGCCTTGGTTATAGCAGCGGTTAAAGTTGTTTTCCCGTGATCAATATGACCGATAGTCCCTACGTTCATGTGAGTCTTTGCCCTAACAAACTTCTCTTTAGCCATTGTTCTATCTCCTCCTTGTAAATTATATTATCCAACTTATTCTCTGCTTAAGAGTTTTTGTGTTACTTGCTCCGGAACTTCCTCGTAATGAGAAAATTGAATAGAACTTGTTGCTCTTCCTTGAGAAAGAGATCTCATTATAGTGGCATATCCAAATAATTCTGATAATGGAACATAGGCATGTACTACTCTGGTGTTCGTTCCTCCAACGTTTTCGAAACTTTCTATTCTTCCTCTTCTTGAGCTTAAATCTGCAATTATATCCCCCATATATTCTTCAGGAGTTGTAACATCAACTTTCATGACTGGCTCTAACAAAACGGGTTTGGCTTTTTTTACAGCATCTTTAAAAGCCATGGATGCGGCTATTTTAAAGGCCATTTCTGAAGAGTCAACTTCATGGTAGGAACCGTCAAAAACTTCCACTTTAACAGCAACCATTGGATACCCTAATAAGACACCATCTAGCATACTTTCTTTTATACCATTCTCTATGGCTGGTATATACTCTTTTGGTATGACTCCTCCTACTATTTTATCTATAAATTCGAATTCTTTTTCACTATTCAGAGGCAACGGTTCAACTCTAAGTTTAACATGCCCATACTGTCCTCGTCCTCCCGTTTGCCTAATATATTTTCCTTCAGCTTCGGCTGGGAGTTTGATCGTTTCTTTGTATGCCACACGCGGTTGGCCTACTTTAACGTTTACCTTGTATTCTCTTTTAATTCTCTCAATGATAATATCTAAGTGCAATTCTCCCATTCCGGATAATATGGTTTCTCCGGTTTCATGATCAACAAAACTTCTTAAACTTGGGTCTTCCTCTGTTAAAGCATTAAGAGCTTTCCCCAATTTGGCTTCATCATTTTTGGTTTCAGGCTCTATGGAAACCGAAATAACGGGTTCTGGAAACTCCAGTTTTTCTAAAACCATGTTATTTTCTTTATCTGAAAGTGTATCCCCGGTAGAAGTATCCTTTAAACCAATTAATCCAACAATGTCTCCAGCCCTTATGTAATCAACTTCTTCCCTCTTGTCAGCATGAAGAAAAACAAGTCTAGCTACCCTTTCTGTTTTATTTTTAGTCGTATTGACTACATAACTGCCCTTCTTTAAAGTTCCTGAATAGACTCTTGCAAAAGTTAACTTACCAATAAATGGGTCAGCCATAATCTTGAAAGCTAACGCAAAAAAATCTTCGTTTTCAGATGGAAGAATGTCTTTTACAAACTCCCCCGTCATTCCATCGAATGCCTTAACAGGGGGCATGTCTAGGGGCGAAGGAAGATAATCAATAACTGCATCCAATAATGGTTGAACACCTTTGTTTTTAAAGGAGCTCCCACAAAGAACGGGCACTATTTTGTTTTGAATGGTTGATTTCCTTATCGCTTCTTTTAATTTATCCAATGGAATTTCTTCTTCTTCTATATAAAGTTCCATTATGTCTTCATCAACTTCTGCAATTGTGGAAATTAAATCCTCTCTCTTCGATTCACAAAAATCTATTAAATCGGGCGGAATACTCTTTTTCTCAATTATTTGACCATTTTCATCTGTCCAATAAAGTGCTTCCATAGTTAGTAAATCAACTACACCTTCAAAATCTGCCTCAGAACCTATTGGAACTTGCAACGCTACAGGATTAGCCCCCAATTTAGCCTTCATTGTTTGGATAGCGTTAAAAAAATTTGCCCCAATTTTATCCATTTTATTCATAAAGGCAATTCTTGGCACTTGGTATCTATCAGCTTGCCTCCAGACTGTTTCAGATTGTGGTTCAACCCCAACTTGAGCGTCAAAAATGGCAATAGCACCATCTAAAACACGTAATGATCTTTCAACCTCAACTGTAAAATCAACGTGGCCTGGTGTATCAATTATATTTATCCTATGATCCTTCCAAAAGGCAGAAGTTGCCGCAGAGGTTATGGTAATCCCTCTTTCTTTTTCTTGATCCATCCAATCCGTTTCAGTTGTACCTTCATCAACATTTCCTAATTTGTGTTTTGTCCCCGTATAAAACAAAATTCTTTCGGTAGTAGTTGTTTTTCCTGCATCTATATGGGCAACTATTCCTATATTTCTTATTTTTTCTATGGGGTATAATCTTTCTTTCAAAACAATCCCTCCTACTAAACTGCTATACTACCATCTGAAATGTGCAAAAGCTCTATTCGCTTCAGCCATCCTGTGAACGTCTTCTTTCTTTTTTACGGCAGGTCCCGTATTGTTATACGCGTCTATCAGTTCTTGAGATAATTTACTAATCATATCTCTTCCTTTTTTTGATTGTGCCGAAGTAACTATCCATCTTATAGCTAAAGAAGTAGCTCTATTTTCAGGTACCTCAAAAGGTACTTGATATGTTGAACCTCCGACCCTTCTTGATCTGACTTCTACTAAAGGTTTAACATTATCTATAGCTTTATGAAAAGCCTCTATGGGATCTTCTTTTGTAGCTTCAGCCAATTTTTGCAAAGAAGAATACACTATTTCTCGAGCTAAAGATTTTTTCCCATCATACATCAATCTATTTATAAATTTAGAAAGTAAAACATCTCCATAAACGGGATCTGGAACTATGTTTCTTTTTTCAGCAGTTCTTCTTCTCATTCAGTAAAGAGCCTCCTTATTAAGCCTTTGGTTTTTTGGTACCGTATTTGCTTCTACCTTGTTTTCTACCTTCAACACCAGCAGCGTCCAAAGTTCCTCTGATTATCTTATACCTTACACCAGGTAAATCTTTTACCCTTCCACCTCTTACCAAAACGTTAGAATGTTCTTGTAGATTATGACCTTCTCCAGGTATATAACAAGTTACTTCAATTCCATTCGATAGTTTAACCCTTGCAATCTTCCTTAAAGCTGAATTAGGTTTTTTCGGGGTCATAGTTGATACCCTTACACAAACACCCCGTTTTTGAGGGTTACCACGTAATGCAGGAGATTTGGTCTTTTTCTTTATAGATTTTCTTCCATGTCTTATTAATTGATTAATCGTTGGCACTTAGATTTCTCTCATTTCAAGGGAAGCCAATATAATAATGCCCTCAAAAATGAGAGTTCACCTCCTTCTGATTTATTTTAATTTATTATTGTTATAATATGTGGGATTCATATATTTAAAGAAACAGGAAAACGTCAGTGAATATTTTACATTATTAGACCTTAATTAAAAATTAATTAAATATAACAATTTGAATAATTTACTGTTATTTATAACCGATTTTCAAAAGATTGACCATTTCCTCTGGAATTTTTTTGATAAAGTCGTTTTCTTTTTTAACAAAATAAAACGAATTTTTTAGATAAGGGTTGGTTGTACCAGTCAATTGTTTCAAAATGTATAATTCATTCTTTGCCCTTGTTATGGCAACATAGAAGAGTCTTTCTTCTTCTTCTAATTTTTGTTCCTTAATTGCAAGACCGTTGGGAAAATCTCCCGGATTCACCGATATGAGAATAACTACTTTCCACTCCAACCCCTTTGCCCCATGAATCGTTGTTAGAGTCAACTTATTTTCATCTTTATCTTTGTTAGAAGCCATTACCCCTATCTCTTCGCTAAGCGTCAAATCTTCTATAAAAGCATTCACGGATTCGTATCGACTGGCAATTTCACTAAATCTTTCAATATCCATGTTCCTTGATTTTGAATCCGTAAAAGTTAAGAAGGAATATTCTTGGTAGAAATCCTGATAAACGATATCTATCAACTTGTCAGGAGTACTTTCTTTCTTTTCAAAAAGTTTTGTCAATAATTCAAGGGGTGTTTTGAATTTATTTATTTCAGTTTCTTTCAATATATTTGAGATGTTATCCTGTTCTTCATTTGTTTTGGTTTCTAACTGTTCATAAATCCTAGTTGCTGTTTTGTTACCAATTCCAGGGAATAATTTTAAAACTCTCATCCATGAAATCTTATCTAAAGGATTGTTTAATATCTTTAAAAAAGCTAATATGTCTTTAATATGGGCGGTTTCGATGAATCTCAACCCAGATAGTATTCTGTAAGGAATCCCTTTTGAATCCAATTTTTGTTGTAATACCATTGATAACGAATGTGATCTATATAGTACAGCGATATCTTTGTACTCTAAACCTTCGCTTAATTTATCTTCTATGATTTTGACTACGGCATCGGCTTGTTCTAAATCGTCAAAAGTTTCCACAACAAAAGGTTTTAAATAACTTTTTCTTTTAGGTTTGAGGACTTTAGGAACAGAGTTGGATGGTATTAGATGATTAATAAAACCTACTATATCAGAGGTACTTCTATAATTACTTTGTATTTTGAAAACTTTTGTTCTCTCATCTTCAATGAAATCTTTTATGTTTTTAAATAAAGCCCCTCTGAAGGAATATATGCTTTGGGAATCGTCTCCAACAACTATCAAATTCCCATGAACCGAGGATAAAGCCTCAACCAATTCGATTTGAATTTTGTTGGTATCTTGAAATTCGTCAACTAAAACATATTTAAATTGGCTCGAACACTTAGTTAGTATTTCTGGATGAGTTTTGAATAAAACTAAAGTATTTACTAATAGATCGTCATAGTCCATCGCGTTCATATCTTTTTTTAACTGGGCATATATACCCCAGATTTGTTCAATATCTCTTTCAAAATTCAACAAATAGGGGGCTCTTTCAAGTATTGATTCTCTTAAAGAGGTCAATGTGTTACATGAGTAACTTATAATTTTCATTATTACTTCTTCTTTGGGAAGTTTGTAATTATCACTGATTTCTTTGATGTACTCACTTTTAGCCATTTTCAATAAATCTTTTGAATCTTCTTTGTCGAGAATGCTGAAATTATTTTTGTAATCTAAAATTGTGGCATACTTTCTGAGAATAGAATTACACACATGATGAAATGTACCCGCGAGCATTTTGTCCATGTTTCTGTTAGTTACATTCTTTACTCTTTCGATCATTTCCCTTGCTGCAGCTCTAGTGAACGTGACTAGCAAAATATTTTCAGGTTCGACTCCATTATTCAACAAATACGCTATTTTATAGGTTATTACTCGAGTTTTTCCCGAGCCTGGACCTGCAACTATTATCGATCTTCCTTCTGATTTTATAACAGCTTCTTTTTGCTCCTCATCTAACTCATTTTCGAATAAAGATGACAGGCTTCCGCCCCTTAAGGAGGGGAACCTTTCCTTGACCCCGTTCGGGGTGTTCTTTTTCCCCAAAAAAAGGAAATCATTCCCCTTATTTTTCTCCATGCATTTACACTCCCATTACATATCGTACATCTTTTTTTCTATCATATCGCTTATTTCTTTTAATTGCATGCTTCTGGAAGGATGTCTTAATTTCCTTAGAGCTTTTACTTCAATCTGCCTTATTCTTTCTCTTGTGACATTGAAGAAACTTCCAACCTCTTCGAGTGTTTTCATTTTACCGTCAAGTAAACCATATCTCATTTTTAACACCGTAGCTTCCTTTGGCCTTAAAGATTCCAGAACTTTTTCGATTTCTTCTTTGAGTATCATTCTTACTGCAATTTCCTCTGGTTGATCGGCTTCAGAATCTTCTAAAAAATCCCCAATATAGGCATCTTCTTCATCAGAACCACTTATCGGGGCATCTACGGAAATGATTTCTTTAGTGGCCAATAAAATTTCATCCATTTTTTCCAACGGTTTATCCAGTAATTCGGCTAACTTCTCGGTAGTAGGGTATTCACCAGTTTCTTGGAGATGTTTTCTAATTACTATATTCATCCTGTTTATAGTTTCAACCAAATGAACAGGTATTCTAATTGTCCTAGCTTGATCAGCTATAGCTCTTGTGATTGCTTGCCTAACCCACCAAGTAGCGTAGGTAGAAAACTTAAAACCTCTTTTCCAATCAAATTTTTCTACAGCTCTAATTAAACCAATATTCCCCTCTTGAATCAAATCTAAGAACGTTAATCCTCTTCCCATATATCTTTTAGCTATACTGATTACCAACCTTAAATTTGCTTTCACCAATTCGTCTTTGGCTTTTTTGTCACCTTTTTTAGCTCTTATCGCAAGCTGCCTTTCCCTTGAAGGTGTTAAAAGTTTGATTCCCCCTATTTCCCTTAAATAAATCTTTATGGGTTCATTTACAGCAGAGTTATCAAATATCTGTGATTCCCTTTCTTGAAAAAGCTCTTCCAAATCCTCGTTAAAGAATTCTTCTTCCTGTTGGACCTGATCTTCTTGGAAAGATTCAATAATTTCTATTCCTTTGGATTCAAGCTTTTCATAAATCTTTTCTAAAAAACTTCCGTCAATTACATCAGATAAATTATGAGGTATACATTCATCTATATCTTGATAAGTTATGTTATTATTTTTCTTTTTAGCTATTTCAATAAGGCTTTCCAAACCTCTTTCAAGTTCTTCTATATAACATTCTTTGTCTCTTTTAACTCTAATTTTATCCTGATCAACGATCTCTATTTTTTCAATTTCTTCTATTAATTCTGAAAAATCCACATTGTTTTTAAGCTTTTCCATCTATCAGTTTACCTCCATAAGGAAAGTTATTAGATCGTTTTTGAAACATATAAAATCCCTTTTTAAAAATATGAAATCTACTATTTAATTGATTATTTTTAGTTTAGAATAAAGTTGTATGATTTCAGACGTAATATTCGTTTTCTCCGAAAGATCTTTTGTTTCATGAAGTTTTTTCTTCAATTCTTCTATTTGTTGGTTTATTTTAGTTCTTCTAATACTTTCTTTTAATGAAGAAAGAATTCGTTCAGGATTAAAGAAATATTCTATCTTCCAAACTTCTACTATCAAATCACTTAGTTCTTTTGAAGAATTTTCAAGCAGAAACCCAATATCTGAGTTTTGTGAGGTTAAAGTAAAAAATTCCTTGAGTAATTTATTGGAAAAATCTTCCTCCCTAAAATGATTTTTGAGTATTTCTCTGTATTGAGGATATTTAATCCATAGGTATAAATAAGATTTTACAATATCGTATCTTATATCTTTTTCTACGTAAAGGGTATCTTTCGGTTGAGAATAAGTCTCATTTGAAGAAGAACTTTCAGGTATGAGAGTAGACGTTCTTTCTAATATTTTTTGAATGTATCCAGCGCCTTTTCCAGTCTTACTTGAAATATTTTCTATAAAACCTTGTAAATAACTGATTCTTCCAACATCTTCGATTTTTTTATACCATCTTGACATTTCTTTCAAATATTTTTCTAAAGCGAATTCATTACTTAAATCGTATTTTTCTGCATAATAATCTACGATGAATTCATGAAACTTGTATGAACTTTTTAATATTTCGGCAATGTATTTGCTATCGTGTTTTTTGGTTAACTCATCTGGATCTTTAGCGGGATACTTCGAAACTGCTATTTGAAAATCTTTAGCAAATAAAGCATCGACAGTGGATAAAGTGACTTTTCGACCTGATTCATCCATATCGTACATTGTAACCACTTTGTTGGTCACTTTCAATAATTCAAGAACATGATCCTTGGTAAAAGAAGACCCTAAGATTCCTACAACGTTTTTGAAACCTAATTTGTACATTGAAATTACATCAAAGTAACCTTCAACCAATATCACAAAATCATTTTCTTTTATGAATTTTTTGTTTTTATAATATCTGTAAAGTATTTTAGACTTTTTGAAAAATTTATTCTCAGGAGTATTCAGATACTTGGGTGCATTCGTTTCTTCTTCTATTTGTCTACCCGCAAAGCCAACTAACTCTCCAACGTTGTTCCTGATTGGAATAATTAAACGGTTATAAAAAAACTCTTTATCCCCATTGATCATCAAACCCGTATTCTTTGCTATGTCTTTATCGAAAAGATTGTCTTCTATGACTTTTTGGATTTCTTGACCCGTGGCAAACCCCAATTCAAATTCTTCAACTAAATCTCTGTTTATCTCTCTTTTTTTAAGATACTGCCAAACTTTATGATTCGAAGAAAGATTGAGAAGATTAGAAGTATAAAGTTTGGAAACTTCTTCGTTGAAAGTTATCTCTACAGGTTCTTCTTTTTGAGTAATATCTAGTTCAATTCCAGCATAAGTAGCTATTTTTCTTAATGCATCCAAAAAACTAATTTGTTCGTATTTTTCCAAAAAAGTTATCACATCACCATGGGCTCCGCATCCAAAACAATGAAAGGTTTGAGTTTCTGGGAATATATAAAAAGATGGAGTATCTTCCGCATGAAAAGGACATAGTGCAGTGTAATTTTTCCCACTTTTAGAAAGAGACAAATAAGAATTGACGAAATCAACTATATCAACTTTGCTTTTAATTTCGTCAATTACTTTTTTCAGGCTATCATAATTTCTGCCCATAAAACTTCACTATTCCTTCAAAAATACGAAATAAATAATACAATACTCATCTTTTTGAAAATTGAGCTCTTTTCCTTGCTTTTCTCAAACCATATTTCTTTCTTTCTACCTCTCTTGGATCTCTAGTCAACAAACCTTCTTTTTTCAAAATAGGTCTCAAAGATTCGTCGTAGGACAGCAAAGCCCTAGCAATCCCAAGTCTAATGGCACCAGCTTGACCACTCAATCCCCCACCATTAACCCTTATGACTAAATCGAACTGTCCATTTGTAGAGGTAATTGTGAGTGGTTTTAAAGCTTCCATTTCCCATACTTCATTGCCTCTTAAATATTCTACCAAATTTTTGTATTCTTTACCGTTTATTTTAATCTTACCGCTTCCTGGCCTCAAATGTACCCTTGCAACGGCTGTTTTTCTTCTCCCCGTTCCATAATATTCGATAAGTTCTGCCATTCGAATACCTCCTGATTAAATATTTTCTAATTTTATCTCTTTTGGTTTCTGAGCATGGTGTGGATGATCAGGACCAACATATACCTTCAATTTTTTCATCATATGCTTGGCCAAAATAGTCTTTGGCATCATTCCCTTGACAGCCAACTTGATTATCCTTTCAGGATGTTCGCTATGCATCTGTTCAAAAGAAATTTCCTTTAGTCCTCCAGGATAACCACTGTATCTTCTGTATACTTTCTTTTCTTTTTTATCTTTCGAAAGTTTTATTTTTTCCGCATTCACAACAACAACAAAATCTCCACAATCTATATGTGGTGTATAGGTTGGTTTGTGTTTCCCTTGTAGTATTTTGGCAATCCTTGAGGCCAATCTTCCAAGTGTGTAATCTTTAGCATCGATCAAGACCCATTCTCTTTTTATATCCTCTTTTTTAGCGATATATGAAGGTTGCACTAATTTAGAATTCATTTCAAAAACCTCCTCATTCTTCTCTTCTTGCATGAGCAAAACTTGTTATTTTAGTTTTCTTCAATAGAAAATGCGAAATAGACGCATCCACAAAAAACTTAATAAAATTAAACAATAGTACTAGTAAAAAAAACAGCTGCAAACTTATCCCTATGTTACTAACAAATTGTGATGTTGGTTGATTCGTGTAAACTGGTATAGCTACAAAATAATTCAATCCGTATGCTACAACCCCTGTTAGTAAAGAAGAAATTACATAATTGATCCAGTTGTTTAATTTAACGAAATTTTTTAAGGTATACAATGTGGTTATAAAAGCGGTTCCGACTATAAAATTCATAAATATACCTATTAAACCACCATCACCTGCTCTGAAAATAAATAAAAAACTTTTTATTACAAGAGTAAAGAATCCAGGTAAAAAACCATAACCCATTGTAACTAAAATGATTAAACTGTCACTGGGGTCAAATTTTAAAAAAGGTAACAAAGGTATTATTGGGAATTCTATAAAAGTTAAAAGAAAAGAGAGCGCCGCAAATATCCCAACAATCGCAACCCTTCTACCATGCATAAACCGATCACTCCTCTACTCCATAAACCTCGACAAACTTCCTGTTGTTTTTTGTTTTGAATTTAACAACGCCGTCGATTTTAGCAAATATGGTGAAGTCTCGTCCTATTCCAACGTTTTCCCCAGGATGGATCTTAGTGCCTCTTTGCCTAACAATTATAGTTCCAGCCTTAACTTTTTTCCCGTCAGAAGCCTTGACACCAAGATATTTGGGGTTGCTATCTTTTTTATTTACATCAGAACTTTTTTTCGCAAAAAGTTGTAAATCTATTTTCATCTTCTATCTAACCTCCACCTTAAGATTTCTTGGGTAATCTTTAGATATAGCAACCAAACTTTTAAGCAAGTAATCTAATAACAAATTGGAGAGGTAAGTTTCTTGATTAAGCGAAATCTTTAAATATCCCTCTCTTTTCTCAAACTGTCCCAAACTTTCATTTTTTAGAATTTCTGCAACAAATTGAGTTAAAACACTGACAGCACTACAAACTATATCGTTGCCAAAAGAAGAAAATTCTGCATGTCCAAAAATTTCTAAACTGCGGTTTTGGGAATTGGTATAAACTGCAGTAATCATTGGAGTTACCCTTCAATTTCTTTTATTTTTAGTGCTGTAAACTCCTGCCTATGACCTTTTTCTCTTCTATAATTTTTTCTTCCTTCAAATTTGATTATTTTTACCTTCCTATCTTTCCCGTGTTCTACAACCTCGGTAATGACTTTTGCACCATCAACATAAGGTTGCCCAGCCTTTTTTTGGTCACCTTTGCTTAAATAAATAACTCTGTCTAAAACTACCTCGTTTCCTGGATCGACATTTTTTACTTTCTCAGTGTAGATAACTTGATCTTTTTCTACCTTGTATTGTTTACCATTAAAATAGACTATCGCGTACACATCTGCACCTCCGATCTCTCAGAATTTTCTAAAATCCATTTGCCTATTTTACCATCTAAATAAACTGGTAGTATTAATTAATTGTTAATTTTAAAAAAATAAAACTAGACATTTTCTAATATAAAAACTTTTCGATCACTTTAGCTTGATCAGGATAAATATATTTTATTTGATTATAAATCTCCCGTAATTGTACTTGCACGTCTTTATCAATATTGATACTGTTCAAGTAACTTTCCAAATCGTAACCGTTTTGAATGAAAGAAAATGGCTCTTGAAAGAAATCCGTCAGATTCTCTTTTTTCCATTGTTCGATTTCTTTCATCACATCAGGATAAAGATACTGAATTTCTCTCAAGGCTGAATTAATATTTTTTTCAAGTTCTTTAAATGGATAATCCAACTTCACAGAATTTAAATACCCCACAACGTTTCCCCCTGTGGAAACGAATTCAATAGGACTTTCAAAAAATGAAATACTTTCTTGTATACTTTTTAAACTAAGATAAACATAAACTTCTTCGCTTCGGCCATAATAAAGTAAAGAAGTGGCTATCTCTCTTGCCCAGGGAACAACAGTGTAAGAAGATAAAAGATCTTTCCCTTTAACCATACTGGTTAACACCTCGCTACCTGTGTATCCAACAAACCAAGCTGATAAATCAGAAGTTCCCGTTTTACCATGTAAATCCAAATCTAAGACGTTTGCTCTTTTCCCTGTCCCTTCCAGCACGACTTTTCTCATCAAAGTATTCATTGCGGCATATGAATCATTGGATATATCCTCAATCTTTCTTTCAATATTTGGGTGTCTTTTATATATTAAATTCCCTTTCTTATCGTAAACTTCAGAAATTATGTAAGGAGAAGGAATAATACCGTAATTTGGGAAAATTGAATAAGCTTTTGTAAATTCGTATGGACTTGTCTCCAGGGTTCCCAACGCCAAAGTTAAATCGTTCGGATATTTACCTTGAACACCTACAATATTTGAAAGAAAATTTTTTATTACTTCTATAGACCTTTGCGGAGATATATCTATATGCGAAGCAAGGTAAATAGAAGGAATGTTTATAGAATAGATTAACGCTTCTTCTAAAGTAACCGATCCTCTGTATGTTTTATCAAAGTTTTCTGGAGCCCAATCACCAAACTTCATGGGCTGATCTGGAAGCGTTGTATCTTTATAATAACCATTTTCCAAAGCTAAAAGATAATAAAACGGTTTAATAGCAGAACCAATTTGTTGTTGGGAATAAAAAACATCGTATTCCCCACCCCAAAAACTTAATATTTCACCAGTTTTGTTGTTGATCACAATCGCAGAGGTAGATGAATCTACAGTAACTGAATCGAATAAATTCTTATTAAAGGTGGTTTTTATAGTATACCCGCCACCTTTTAAACCTATATTTTCTTCCTCTGCTTTGATCCTATAAATTAAATTTAAATATCTTTCATCGTAGGTTTGAGGATAGAAAACCATTTTATCTAATTCTTCTTTAACGATATTTTTTTCTTCTATTATGAAATTATTAGGCAAGGAATTTAGAACTATCATCCCTTGATTCTTTGCTCTATCAGGGTATTTATAGGGATTGTAAACTTCTGGCCCGTTTATTATCCCTATTAAAACCAGCATCTCTGCGTAACTTATATTTTGTAACTCTTTTCCATAATATCTTCTTGCTGCAGCTCCAAATCCTGAAATGTCGTTCCCTAAATAAACACTGTTCATATAAGCTTCCAAAATTTCTTCTTTGGTATAAGACCTTTCTAAAAAAAAGGCAAGCATAATATCCATTATTTTTCTCTTAACAGTTCTTTCATTTGTTAGATATACTGTTTTAGCAAGTTGTTGAGTGAGTGTGCTCCCACCTTGAACTATAGAAAAGTTCTTTATATTTGTTAATGTGGCTCTCGTCATCGCTTTAATATTGATTCCATTATGTTCATAGAATTCTCTATCTTCCGTCCACAAAAGGAAGTATATTAATTCTGGAGGTATTTCATCTAACTTAACGTATTTATATTTTGTAGATAGTATTTGTTCCCCATTATCGAATAGATACGTATTGTATCTAGGATCCACAAGAAAAATAGAAGTTGAATTGTTGTAATAATCGTATATATAGAAAAACAAAGTAAAAAAAATTGCCATTCCCGTAAAAAAACCTATAATGAAACTCTTTATAAAAAACACCTCCACTTGTTTGCTGTATTGTGCAAAATGGTTCTTTATAATGCCTTAGAAACAATTTCCATATTCTCATTTGTGAAACAAATGATGTGTTGCTTTAGAAATGTTTTCCAAAATCTCTTTTGCTATGCAAACGATGTACCACGCAAATGATGTTACGCGAATTTGGGGAGTTTGAGGGGTGTAACCTTTTGCTGATTCTTGCAAAAGAGTTTTTTCATAATAAACTCTGATTTTGAACTTGGGGTTTTTAATGGGTGTCCTCCCTTAATGTCCCCCCTTAACGTCTGAGGATATCATACCATACTTAGATTTATATTTTTTGAAAATTTTAGTAATAAATTATATTATAAAAAATATTTTGCTTGTTTTTCAAAATTAAAAATGCTAAAATAATGGTGAAAGAATTTATCCCTATTAAAAATTTCTCTTAAAAGTATGAAAATCGTAATTAAATTGATAAAAAATAAAAATGCAGATGTAATCCCCAAAAGTATAATAGTTTCTGTCTAAATTTAATTGACTTAAGGAAACGCGAAAAAAATAATTTATTCAATGTTCGTAAGGAGGCTGAATATTATATGTCAGGACATAATAAATGGGCAAATATTAAACACAGAAAGGGTGCACAAGATGCAAAAAGATCCCAAATATTTACAAAACTCATTAGAGAGCTTACAATAGCTGCTAGAGAGGGTGGAGGAGATCCAGAAGCTAATCCACGTTTAAGAACGGCAATAGAAAACGCCAAAGCAGCGAACATGCCCAAAGACAAAATCGAATCAGCTATAAAAAAAGGAACTGGTGAATTAGAGGGCGAAGAACTAACCGAAATTATGTACGAGGCATACGGGCCAGGTGGAGTTGCACTTCTAATTTCTGTTGTAACTGATAACAAGAACAGAACTGCTCAAGAAGTTCGCCATGTTCTGTCGAAATGGGGAGGGTCTTTGGCAGAATCAGGTTCTGTTTCGTGGAATTTTGAACGAAAAGGACTAATAACAATCCCCAAAGAAGAAGTCGAAGATATCGACGAATTAATGTTACTCGCTGTTGAAGCCGCCGCAGAAGATTTGAATGAAACCACCGACCCTTTAGAAATAATCACCGCTCCAGAAAATCTAACTCAAGTCAGGAATGCTCTAAAAGAAGCAGGTTATACTGTTTCTGAAAAGCTAACCTTTTTACCTAAAACAACCGTTAAGCTTTCTGACGAAGACGCCGAAAAATTATTAAAGTTGCTAAATGCCTTAGACGACATGGATGACGTTCAAGAAATATTTGGAAATTACGAGATTGACGATGAAGTAATGGAGAGACTAGCTGCAAATATGTAAGATCCCATAGGTGGGGACGTAAAGTCCCCATTTTAATTATTAGGGAAAGGAAAATAGAAAATGAAAAAATTTCCTTTACTATTAATATTAATTGTGTCGATAATCTCCACCTCGAGTTTCGCCTCCAGTCCATCAAAGGTGCTGTTTCTAAGTGATTTTGCTGGAACCTTGAAAAACGAATTTATTTTTGATTTAAAATTTGCAGATATTTACGAAACTAAGTTCAATTTTGACTTTGAATCTTTAGAAGACGAAGTTCGATTATCGAATGTTGATAATATAATTAATTATTTCAAATTTGATCAAGTAGGCTTTGAATTCTCGTATAGAAATCCAGGGAATAGAAACGATCCATATTTTTTAATAGGAAATTTTAATAGTTTTAGCATGGTTTTAGACGATTATTTTGTGCTAACATTTAGTGATCTAGAATTTGGTGTTATCTTCGAAGAATCGCTTTTTAATATGTCCTTTTGGACTAAGGTCACGGATCTTTCTCAATCAAAAGTTGGTTTGACTATAGCAAATTCAAATAAATTAGGCATATCTCTCGGATTTGAAGATATTATGAAATTTTATTTTCGAGCGGGAGATTTACTTTTTTCTTTGGATGATAATGCTGTTGACTCTGTTTATATTTTGAATCAGGATTTTCTATTGGAATACAATTCGAGCACCAAATCTCTTTTGGTTGATTCGATTTACTTCGATAAAAATGATGAAAATTTCTATTTTCGTATACCTGTTACCAAAAATTTATTTCTGATTTATTCAAATCTTGGAACAGGAATTTCTTTTTATATAGAACTCCTGCGTGAAAATAACTAAAATTGGAGGAAAAAGATGCCAGAATTTTATTCTTCCCCTTTTGATGACGAAGATTACAAAGTATTTTTGAAAAAGTTGGTAACTCATTTCAATCTAGACCTCTCTGGGTACAAACAACACAGAGTAAGACGTAGAACGGATATATTACTCAAAAAATACCAAGTCAATTCGTATGGTGAATATCTGGAATTATTGTTAAAAAATAAAGATAACTGGCATGAGTTTTTAGATAAACTCACCATTAACGTCACTGAATTTTTTAGAAACCCAGAGAAATGGGAATATTTAAAACAAGAAATAATCCCTGATCTCATGAAAAATCAAAAGCCAACGTTAAAACTCTGGAGCGCAGGCTGTTCTACAGGAGAGGAACCGTACACTCTTGCTATCATATTACATGAGTTAGGTATTGCCAACAAATCAACAATAATTGCTTCAGATTTTGATGAAGGAGCTTTACAAAAAGCCAAACGCGGGATATATAATGAAAAAAGTTTAATAAACCTAAACGATGAATATATAAGAAAGTATTTCACAAAAATAGAAGAAGATAAATACGAAATAAAAGATTTCATCAAAAATAATGTTACTTTCAATAAAATGAACCTCCTATTTGACGATTTTGAAAAAAATTTTGACTTAATCATATGTAGAAATGTTGTCATATACTTTGACAACGAGGCTAAAGAAAAGCTATACAAAAAATTCTACGATGCTTTGGATCCCGGAGGAGTGTTGTTTGTAGGTTCCACGGAAAGAATTTTCAACTACAAGGGTTTTGGCTTTACTTCCATTGCTCCTTTTTTTTATAAAAAATGATATTGTAGATAGAGGGTGGGCTGCGGGGTGAAAGGGCGCTATTTATAAAGCTTTAGAGTTTTTAAAGGTGGAAAAATTAAAGGTTGAGGAGGAAATAAATGAAAAATATAAAAACAATGACAATGGAATGGACAGGAAACAGTCTAATCTTGATAGATCAGAGGTATTTACCCCTCGAAGAAAAGTATGTGGAATGTCAGACTTATCTCGATGTTGCCAATTCAATAAAAGACATGGTAGTAAGAGGAGCTCCCGCTATAGGAGCGACCGCAGCATTTGGCTTTGTTTTAGGGGCAAAAGAGTTTTCCTATCTATCTGACAAAAATCTATTTTTAAACAAATTGGAAGAAGTAAAAAGTACCTTATCTAAAACCCGTCCTACCGCCGTAAACTTATTTTGGGCGTTAAACAGAATGGATAAACTTTTAAAAGATAGCATCCAGAATAAAGAAACAAATCAACTTGTAAGTATATTGGAAGAAGAAGCTTTGAAAATCGCTTATGAAGATATTGAAATAAATAAACAAATAGGTAAGAACGGAGAGTCTTTGTTAAACGACGGGGACACCGTTTTGACACATTGCAATGCAGGAGCTTTAGCAACCGTTGATTATGGAACCGCTTTAGGGGTTATTAGAGCAGCAGTAGAAAACGGGAAAAACATCCAGGTCTTTGCAGATGAAACGAGGCCCTACCTTCAAGGAGCAAGATTGACCGTTTGGGAATTGGTTAAAAGCGGTATCAAAACTACTCTAATTACTGACAATATGGCAGGTTGGGTAATGAAACAAGGAAAAATAAACGCTGTAATAGTAGGAGCCGATAGAATTGCTCGTAACGGTGACGTTGCAAACAAAATTGGAACTTATTCTGTCGCTGTTCTAGCAAAAAGACATGGTATTCCTTTTTATGTTGCAGCTCCTCTTTCAACTATAGACATAGAAACAAAAAATGGTGAAGGTATTCCCATCGAAGAAAGGAATCATAATGAGGTCAGATTTTGCCATAAAACTCGTTTAGTGACAGACGATGTAAATGTATACAACCCTGCTTTTGATGTAACTCCAAATGAATTAATTACAGCGATAATTACCGAAAAGAAAGTCCTAAGACCTCCCTATGAAAAAAACATAGTGAAACTATTCTAACTTGCTCCTGTTTGCAGCACTGTGCAAAAAATCTTTTTTAGTTTGCCCCAGAGTGCAAACAATGTTTTTTTGCAGCTTTGTGCAAAATGATTTGTTTGCAATGTTTTAGAAATGTTTTCCAAAATCTCGTTTTCTATGCAAACGATGTACCACGCAAATGATGTTACGCTGTTTTGGGGTTCTTAAGGGGTTTGCCCTTTAACGTATGGAGGTGGATACCCTTTGAAAATACTTGTAATTAGCGATCTACATATTCCTATAAAATCAGACTTGAAAAGTCTAGACAAATTAAATATTGGGCTTTATGATCAAATATTCTTACTTGGAGATATCGTAGAAATCGAAGTATTGAATTACTTAGAAAATCAAAAGCCCATACTTCATGCTGTGTATGGAAATATGGATGATTTTTATGTAAAAAAGCGACTCGCCGAAAAACTGTATTTAGAATTATTTGGCAAAAAAATAGGTCTTATCCACGGTCATCAAACGGGTCCTGCTGTACCTGATAAGCTTTTGAATTATTTTAAAAAAAGGATCGATTTGATGGTCTTTGGACATTCTCATCATCAAGAAAAATTTGAAATAGAGGATACTTTGATATTGAATCCGGGGGCTTTTTGCGAAGGAAATTATGCTGAAATAGAACTGAATGAGAGTATACTTGAAATAAAATTACTACATCTTTAATTTTACATTAAGCTAATCAATATATTTTAGGTATCTTTCGTTTATCTCATTATCTTCTATGATATTCGAATAGATTTTTGCAAAGTTTCTTAAACTGATATATCTGATTTTATCATCTATTCTGTATAGTCCAGTTTTTAAAAGATGATTGTTGATTTTAATATCACTTAGAGAATTGTAGATATATCCGAAAATCTTCACATTATTTTCCAAAGATTGATTTATCTTGTATAAATTATTAACTAAATAACGGCATTTTAAACTATCATCCTCACCTGTAGCTATATTTTGAGTTATTAAAAAAGGCAGGTTATATTTAAAAGAACATCTTTTTATTACTTCATCAAGGTCAATATTATTCTTTCCCTCTGAAAGTTCTCTTATCAAAGAAGTAGATTCTTCTGAATTTGAAGTAAAATCATTGAAATTTATTCCGATAAAATCTATATCAGATTTTTTAAAAGCGATTTTCTCAAAGAAAGAACTTTCTCCCTTGACAATCACATCCATAAAAGAAAAAACAAAATCCAGCATATCTTGTTCATCAACATTGAATTCTTCACTTACCGATACTTTAGCATAAGGGTTAATACTTTTTATAATTTGAACACTTTTATCATAAAGATTGAAGAGATTTTGAACTGTTTCATGTAATGCAGTATTATCAACATCTGTACCTTTGAAAAATCTTCGTTTTAGGTATTCGGTAGTATGATTCAAAACGATATAATATTGAACGTTGTATTTAAAAGCGGAGACAATCTTTTCGATACTCTCTATAAATATCGAGATTTTTTCTTCGTTTTTTATATTATCGATAGCTTCTCTTTTATTGTAGGAAAGAAAATCAAAATCGATGAGGTTTACGATAGGTTCAATCTCCTTTTTACGTAGTTGTTCTATAAAGTTATTATACATAGCACAAGAACAAAAAGGGTCAAGAAATAACAAATCCCAATTTAGATTGAAACTAAAAGAATTAATTTTTTTCAACCTCTCCAAAAAAGATAATTGCTCATACAAATCTTTTTCTACGTTTTCAAATATTTGGTTTTTCGAGCCTTCCCTTGAATTTCCTAAAAAAGACAAGAAAGGGGAATTTACCCCCCACACAAAGGATTTCGGAAAATTTACATTTTCCAAATGCAACACCTTCTTCATTCGTATCTTAACGCTTCTATTGGGCTCAACTTTGATGCTTGGTTTGCAGGGTATATACCAAAGAATAGGCCTATTGCCGCAGATACCCCAAAAGATAAAACAATCGATTTCCAAGTTATGACAGCGGTTAATCCGAAAGCTCTACCAAAATATACTATCAAAGTGGAGAGAAGCCCACCCAATATCATACCTATTATACCAGCTACAACCGTTAAAACTACACTTTCAACTAAAAATTCCATCAAAATCCTACGCCTTGTGGCTCCGATGGCCATCTTTATACCTATCTCTCTTGTTCTTTCTTTAACGGTAACGAGCATAATATTCATTATTCCTATTCCGCCAACAACTAACGAAATTGCGGCTATTCCTACCAGTATCACATTCATAATACCCGTTATTTGATTAACAGCTTCTAAAATAGCATCTTGACTTAATATACTGTACTTATCAGAATCTCCGAATTTTCTATAAAGATAAAAGTCCGTCCCCATGGTTACCAACTCTGCAGAGTTTTCATCTACTGCTGATATAAAAACAGAACTAACCCTTCCATTCATGTGAAACAGCCTATAATCTGCTACGTTATGTGGGAGTATGATCATATCATCAACGTTAAACAACAACCTGCTGCCTGTTTTTTCTATAACCCCCACTACTTCAAAAGAAACTTTTCGACTACGAGAATTTCCACTTTGAATAATATTGATTCGTTCACCTACAACATTTTGTCTACCAAATAATTTATTAGCTATATTATAACCTATAACAGCGGCCGACCTTAATTCTTCTTCGTCAGAGTTATTTAACTTTCTTCCATAAGCAATCTCTAAGTTCATTATATCAAAAAAACTAGGCGAAACTCCAAATACCGATCCTGAAGTTGTTTCTCCACCACTTTCCACGGTCAAATTTGAATTTAAAACGCCCGAGGCATTCTTTACTTGTGGAACCATATTCTTAATATTAACCGCATCTTGAAACTCAAGGGGCTGAGAAGCGAATCTGGAATACACAGTGGAGTTAACCATAATAATATTGGACCCTAGAGAAGAAACGGTATTGTTTATTTCTTGCCTTGCTCCAGCCCCTATAGCAATTATAGTCATTACTGCTCCAACACCTATTATTATTCCCAACATTGAAAGAAACGTTCTCAACTTATTAGAACGCAAAGATCTAAAGGTCTCTTTAAGTATTTCCAACTGTGTTCACCTCTATCGATTGGATCTTCCCATCCAACAATCTTATCGTTTTGAACCCTTCATCCAACATTCTCATATCGTGAGTGACAACGACCAACGTTTTACCCATATCGTTCAACTTCCTAAATATTTGAAGGATTTCTTCTCCACTTTTTGTATCAAGGTTCCCTGTTGGTTCATCAGCTAAAAGAAAGGCTGGATCGTTAGCTAAAGCCCTTGCTATAGCTACTCTTTGTTGTTGGCCGCCCGATAGTTGAGTTGGCCTATGATTTATCCTATCACCAAGCCCTACTAACTCTAATTGTTCTTTTGCTATCTCCCTTCTTTTTTTCTGAGGTATACCTGAATATATTAGAGGGAGTTCAACATTTTCTAATGCACTCAACTTTGGAAGTAAATTGAAACTTTGAAATACAAATCCTATCTTTTTATTTCTTACCCCTGCCAATTCTCTGTCTTTCATTTTAGAGACTTCTACATTTTCGATGAATATCTGTCCTTTTGTAGGTTTATCCAAACAACCAAGGATCTGTAACAAAGTTGATTTACCGCTTCCTGAAGGTCCAATTATTATAGCATACTCACCATCTTCAACTCCGAAAGATACACCGCGTAGGGCTTCAACTTTGACTTCCCCAACATCGTATATTTTCCATACCTCTTTCAATTCCATCACTGCCATCAAAATCCACCTCTTCTAGAACCAGAACCTTGAGGAACAGCGCCTGGAGCAACAGGCACTCCAAATGGAATACCATAATTTTGCATTATTCTTTGTGTTTCTTCTTTAGATGGCAATATCAAAACCTTATCACCTGGTTTTAAACCCTCCGTTATTTCAACCATGTTATCCGATTCTTTCCCGGTTTGTACTTGAACAGGTTCCATACCACCTTCTGCGGTCTTTTTGTAGACTATTTTTGCCCCATTAACTCCCTCATGAATGGCGTCTTTTGGTACTGCTACCGTGTTCTCTAATTTTAAGGTAACAATTTCCACATCCGCTGTCATTCCGGAAATCAGGTTATTTTGAAGATTATCTTGTGTAAATTCAATCTCAATGGGTATAACAACTACCCCCATATCCGTTTGAGTAGTTGGACTAATCCATGTTACTTTACCCGGTTCTTCTAAATTCAAAGGATCTATTCTTATTGTTGCATCCATCCCCTCATATATAAATGGAAAATCTATTTCATCAACCGCAGTTTCAACTTTTATTGTGTTTCTATCCACTATAGTCAATACCACACTTGTTGTCCCAACAATATCATTCTTTGAAATATTTACCGCATTTACTATCCCTGAAACAGGGGCTTTTATTTCAGTTGCTTCCAAATTCTTTTTGGCTTTTTCCAACTGTAACCTTTTTACTTCTTTCAATCGTTCACCTACGTTGGTTGACGATTCATAATCATTTAAGGCATTCAAATATGCTATTTGATAGTCAAGATCATCTATTTTAGCTAATATCTGACCTTCTTCAACCACGTCCCCTTTTTCTACGTATACTTCGAATATTTCTCCGGAAACTTTTGGAATTACGGATTCAATCTCAGCTGTTATATTTCCCACCACTTCAATCGAATCTCCTACACCGTCTGATTTCACTTCATATTCTAAGTATACTGGTGGTAATCCACTTGATTCAGGATTTGTAAGTGAACTTTGCCTCGGGAAAAATATTATCCCAACTACCATGACTATAGCTACTATCACTATCGTCCATATCGTTATCTTTCCTCTTTTTTTCAATTTATATCACCCCATATGTCCACGTAGTATTGCTGCATTATTCTTAATTCATTTGTCAGAATGTCGTTTTCCACCTTTTCACTAGCTAATTGTGCCCTTCTCAACGATATTTCTGAAAATTTTAATTCCTCTTTTGTTATGTATCCTTGATCACTTAACTCTTTATTTCTATTGTAATTTTCCATAGCGTTTTCTAAATCTATTTGTTTTATTTTAACGTCATAATTCAAAGTTTTTCTGGTTGTTTCCAAATTTCTTATCGCATTTTCAATTTCTATTATGCTTTCATCATAAGTCAAAGCGGCAACGTTTGTTTTCATACTATCAGACGCCAACTTTCTTTCACCTTTATCCAAGATAGTTAATTGAAATCCTACACTTATACTGATTTTATCAAACCAATCTTCCCCATCTTCCGTTCCTTTAAATGGATTCATAGAAACACTTATGGTGTTGAAGGGCAGGTAAGGAATGAACCAGAAATTACTTTCTATTTCCGATGCCTCTTCTTGAAGTTGTAACGATTTTAAATCTAGCCTTTCTTCGATATTCGTTGGATAGTTTTGATTTTCTTTTATTATTCTTTCTACAATATCTTTTGTTTGGTTGTACAGTTCATCTGTGTATTCAAAATATTCTAGGGGTGCGTTGCTTGCCTTTAGAGTTTCTAAATTCTTTTGTGCAGTAAGTATCTGTTTTTTTAAGTTTTCTTTTTCGTCTTCATCGGTTGATAAGTTGTACTGTTGGTTCAGTATTTCTATTTCATCTTGGTACGTTTGAATCATCTCTTCGTTGTAATGTCTGGTGAATATATCTTCTATCGTCGTTATGAGTTCATTTGTTTGAGCCGTGTAATATTTAGAGAGCACATCGTAGTAACTGCTTTCAGTTTTCAACCTTTCAGCCCTGTCGATTATTGTAAGATCTCGAGATAAAGAGATTGCTATCTCTGATGCTTCAGGGAATTCTATTGTCCATTCTTCTGTATTTAAAGTAAACGGGAATGAGACACCTACCTGTGCTCCCCATACTTCTAAGAAGTTTACATCCAAAGAAATCTCGTAACCTTCTAAATCTCCTTCTCCTCCAAAAACCAACCCACTAACGGTTGTTGTCCCTGCTGGGATTATCCCTGTTTTCATTGTATCAACAGATATTCCCAAATATGGAACAAAGAATTTGTCTATTTTGTTCATCTCTAATTGTGCTCCACGTAAGTTCAACTCCGCTTGGGTATAGGCTGAACTTTTCTCTAAGTTTTGTTCGTATAACTCTTCGAACGTCATCGCAAATATACTCAGGATTCCTACGGGAAGGGTTATTACTAAAACTATAAGTTTTTTCACAATCCTACCTCCTCAAGGCTCCTTCCTGTTTCTATTATGTAGTTTATGTATGCTTTTATGTAATTTCTTACACTTTCATAATAACTCTTTTGTGATGTTAAATAGTTTATGTTTGCGCTGTTTAACTCCAATTCAGATACCAATCCTTTGTTGAATCTATCCTTTGTGTCGTTATATGTACTCTGAGCTAAGTTCATTCTTTCTTCTAAGTTTTTCACACTTGTGTAAAGATTTTCTATACTATTTTTTGTTGTTTTATGTGCCTCAATCAATGTATCTTGAGTGTCTTGCAAACTTAAGATATTTTTTTGGTGAGTTATCTCCGCTATCCTTTTGTCATAAGACGATGCATTGGCTGGTAAGTTGTTGAGATCGTATTGTGAAATATCTAAGTTTATTTGTGCCATTTTTAGATTGTAGTTGTTGTTTAAATATTCCTCATCACTTACGAATATGCCTTCATACGCTGGAACATTTATCTCTATTTGGTTGTAATCTCCTTCGTATAATTCTTTTAAGTTGTCTTTGGCGGTTTCTAAATTTAATTGGGCACTTTCCAAATTGTTCTGTGCATCACTTACATCGAGTTCAGAACTTTTAAGGTCGTCTCCTGAGATTAATCCGTTATCGAACAACTCAGTGTTGTTGTCGTAGGTTATCTGTGCATTTTTTAACTGCAAATCCGCTGTTTTTACGTTTATTTCTTCAACGAAAACATCCAAAACTCTGTCTACTATATCACCGTAGTAATCTTTCATAGAGGTATTGTAGTTTGAAAGACCTGAGTAATAACTTAATTCCCCACTTAATTCTAATTTCCTGTTCGTTGCCTCTATCTTAGCCTTGTTGTAATCGAGGTTAGTCTTTTCAAGATCAAGCTGTGCGGTTTTGTATATTGTACTACTTGCTTTAGCTGTATCAAATACCTCTGTTAAACCTGCTGAAAACATCCCCGTCACTAAAATCAAGGTAAATGCTATCAATACTACTTTCTTCATCTTTTTTCCTCCTTTGGTTTTTTTTAAAATAATAAATTCACAAATATATTTCTAGTATAAAATCTTTCACTTAAATACAGCTTAAAAATTTTCTTTTTTCTAAAATGAATGTTTAAACAACCTCTTTTGCTGACAATTAATCTTCTCAAAAGCTCTTAGAAGAATAATTTTTCTATAACATTTGCATATTTTATTATATTGTTATAAAATATAAGTGATATACAATTTATTTTTACAAAGGGAGGCTTTTATGAATAACAATCAAAACAGAAGAGGGTCCCTCATTGGACCGCTTTTTATATATTTTATTCTCGCTATGCTTATTTTTATGAGCATTTCTCAGTTAAATACATCGAACATCACTGAGATAAGTTATACCGATCTCGTGAACTTAATAAATCAAGACACGATCATAAGTTTGCAGATCGACACAAGTGGCCTTATCCGAGCGAAAGCCAAAAATGGACAGCTTTTTCAGGTTTATGCCCCAACTTTGCTTATGGATCAGGCTTATGTTAGAGCATTAGCAAACGATGGAATTAAGGTTGAGTATATTAAAAACACCGGGGCAAGTTGGTGGGTTACTATGCTTATCTATATGTTGCCATTAATAATACTAATGTTTTTTTGGTTTTGGATGTTCAGAAGATCTGGAACTGGAGATGGAATACCAGGAGCCAATTACAGGAGAAACCCTGCCAGAAGATACGATTCTAAAAAAAACAAAATTACTTTCAACGACGTGGCTGGAATCGACGAAGTTAAGGAAGAGTTAGAAGATATAGTTAATTTTCTAAAAGATCCTAAAAACTTTAGTGCATTGGGAGCAAAAATGCCTAAAGGTGTTCTCTTGTCAGGACCTCCGGGCACAGGAAAAACTTTGGTAGCTAGAGCTGTTGCAGGTGAGGCTGACGTGCCGTTTTATTTTATGTCGGGTTCCGATTTCGTAGAATTATTTGTAGGTGTGGGAGCAGCTAGAGTCCGAGACCTTTTTAAAGAAGCAAGAGAGAACAGCCCCTCAATAATTTTCATCGACGAACTTGATGCCGTTGGAAGGCAAAGAGGAACAGGCTTGGGTGGAGGTCATGATGAAAGGGAACAAACTTTGAACGCTTTGCTGGTTGAAATGGACGGCTTTGACCCCCGAGAAGGCATAGTAGTAATGGCAGCAACAAATAGACCAGACATCTTAGATAAAGCACTCTTAAGACCGGGAAGGTTCGACAAAAAAATATTCTTAGATGTACCTGATTTGAGAGCTAGAGAAGAAATTATAAAGATTCATCTAAGTGGGAAAAAAATCGCAGACGATATAGATGTTAAAAGTTTGGCTCAAAGTACCCCTGGTTTTGTCGGAGCTGATTTAGAAAATATGGTAAATGAAGCAGCTTTACTAGCAGCGAGAGACACCAGAGATCACATAACTAACGATGATTTCCAAGAGGCAATAGAAAGGGTGATCGTTGGCCCTGCTCGTAAATCACGAAAGATAACACCAAAAGAGAAGAAAGTTATTACCTATCACGAATTGGGCCATGCTTTTTTAGGTTATCTTTTACCTTACGCGGATCCTGTTCACAAAATCACTATAGTTCCTCGCGGACAAGCGGCTTTAGGTTACACGATGCAACTTCCGACTGAAGATAGATTTTTAATCACAGAACCAGAAATAAAGGATAAAATAGTCGGTATGTTAGGAGGAAGAGCTGCTGAGGAAATTGTATTCAACGAAATCACAACAGGAGCAGGAAACGATTTAAAGAGAGCCACCGAGCTAGTAAGGGAAATGGTTGCCCAATTAGGTATGAGTGAAAAGATCGGACCCATTGCATGGGGTGAAGAAGAAGGAGAAATATTTTTAGGAAGAGAAATAACTCGAATGAAGAATTTTTCCCAAGAGACTGCCAAAGAAATTGATTCAGAAATCAAGAATTTTATTCTTAGCAGTTATGAAAAAGCTAAGAACTTACTGTCAGAAAATAGAAAACGCCTTGACCTTTTAGCTATTTATCTGTACAATAAAGAGAATATTTCTGGAAAAGAGTTCAAAAAAATGATGGAAATGGACATAGAGGAGCTTAATACCTACGTTTTAAAAGATAAAGATGTAAAAGAAAAGGATCTTTTTGTGTCTTATGCATAAAATACAACAAACAAATTAATTTTGAGAGGGGAGTCGTATGTCTTCAAATTATAATAAAGATAATTTAATCACACGATTAAAAAGAATAGAAGGTCAGGTTAGGGGCCTTCAAAAAATGCTGGAAGAAGAGAGAAGATGTGCAGATATATTGACCCAGTTATCTGCAGTGAAAGGAGCTTTGAACAAAACCGCAGAAGAAATAATGAAAGGTTACACAAAAAGTTGTATATTAGAATATGAAGAATCTGGAAACGAAAAGATGTTAGATGAATTAATACAAGTCTTGTCTAAATTTAGAGAAATATGAATGTAGACAGGACAAATAATAAAAATTCTTTTATCCGTATGGGTGGGGAGTGTTTGCCGCAATGTGCAAACAATGTTTTTAAATGATTTTGACCTTGATTTGGGGTTTTTAAGGGGGACCCCCTTAACGTTCGACGAAGGGGCACTAAAACAAGTTTTAGTCTAAAATTACCATATAAAAAATTTTATTAAGGAGAGACTTAGATGAGTAAAAAAAAGAAAAAATTACTATCTGTAATAATAATTTTTGGTTTATTCATTACTTCCTGGATTTTCGCAGATACTGTTTCTAACAGTTATCAAGGGAATTCTGTAATGCAAATCTATTTAGATAAGTTTGAAGAACCTATTTACTCTACGTTATATTACATAGTCAATTATTATTATGATAAAGACAACGTAGATTATGACAAAATAGTGGATTCCACAATTGAAGGGATGATGAAAGGACTCGATGATCCTTTTGCTTGGTACCTTGATTCCGTTCAGACAGAAGAAAGCAAGATAGACATAGAAGGTAAATATGGTGGAGTTGGGTTGACTATTAGATATGATTATGAAATGAATGCGGTTGTTATCGTCTCACCAATGAATGGAACTCCCGCACAAAGAGCAGGACTAATGTCTAACGATTACATTTTATCCGTTGATGGTATCCCCACTTCTGAACTCGGCCTTAACAAATCAGCTTCGTTAATGAGGGGTGAACCTGGAACGGAAGTTACCTTGGAAATATACCGCAACACATGGACCGAACCAAAGAATATTACATTAATAAGAGAAACAATAGAAACTAAGACGGTAAAATTTGATACGATAGAATACAAAAATAAGAAGTTGGGCTACATATTACTCACTAATTTTGCCAAAACAAGTTCTCAAGAAATGAAAGAAGCCCTAAATAACCTTTCAAATCAGAATATAGAAGGAATAATAATTGATTTAAGAAATAATCCGGGCGGACTTTTACAATCAGCTGTTGATGTTACTTCCATGTTTTTAAAAAGCGGTAAAGTAGTTAGTGTTAAATATTTTGATGGTACAAAAGAATCTATTACAACTATTCCAGGTAATTATTACAGCTTTTTACAAAATATTCCTATTGTTTTGTTGGTTAATGAAGGTTCGGCTTCTGCATCTGAGATCTTAACCGGGGCACTTAAAGATAATGGTGTAGCAACTATTATTGGAGAAACAACGTATGGAAAAGCTGCGGTACAGAACACATTTAGTTTATCTACCGGAGGAGAAATCTGGTTACCTATAGCTCATTACTTCACACCAAGCGGGTCAGATATTCATTTAAAAGGGATAAATCCTGATATAGAGGTAAGTAATCCAGAAAGGGAAGTCATCTCAATGACAGAAATATCTGAAGAAGAAGCAACTCAGGCTTTCTATACGACTACAGAAAAACCTGTACTAAATATTGAAGAAGATTTGCAATTGAAAACCGCCTTGGACTTTTTAATTGGGGGTAACTAAGTTGCGTTTTTATGGATGGGTTATATCTATTTTTTTAATATTCTTCTCTTTGTCCATCGGGTTATATCTCTCGTTGGGCAGTATGGAAAGCACGACTTACAATATAGAAAAATCTCCCAAATTTGTAGTAAAAAATGTCAGTTATGATGTTTCTTTTTTGAATGATCAATTAAATGATGTGAACAATCTTTCCATTATAACTCGTAATATAATGGATGATGGGGTTTTTGTAGGAACCCTAAAATTTGATTTTAGAAACAACAAACTAACTATCAAACCTGTCACTAAAAACGCTTACGACGATTTCAGAAGTTTGATCATCTCCACGGGAGTCAGATATAAAGAATCAAAAAATGATTACGAACTATATGGTTTAACCTTAGCCTACTATCAACTCATAACTGACAATTTATACTTAGAATTAACTCCAAAGATATATGTTTTGAATCCAGAAAATTTTGATGAAAACACGATAAATATAATGAAATCCAGGTATAATTTATTCACACAACAGGATTATAGATCCTATTCTTTCAATAGAGATCTTTTAAATTCTTTGAACGAATATGGTGGAGTTATCGTTGATGAGGATTTACTTAATAACCCTGCGGTGACACCTTTATTGGATGTTTTTAGGCAGGAAAATATAGATATTGAACCGAATGTTTCAGTTCTTGTCTTCGAAGGATGAAAAAATGCCGAATATTTTTTTAGACTTTTTCAATTCCCTTATAAATCCAAAAAATATTTTCAACGTTACAAAAAAATCTTTTTTTATCCCATTCCTAATAAGCCTATTTTACCTTTTCTCTCCGGTATTTTTGAGAAACATACAAATACTTGAAGTGGGACGTTTTGACGTTCTAAAAATTAAATTACTTATTTTTATTCTGCTTTTTTCTTACTTAAGTTCGGGCATAAGAATGCTTTTTTGTTCTGAATCTAATTTATTATACGCATACATTTCTTCCGTTTCCCCTGTTATATTAGGCCTATTAGGAAAACCTTTTCTTTATTTCTCTGTTTTATGGGTAATCCTTTTAAGATTTTATATAGATTTAAAAAAAAATAATTACTATTCTTTAATTATAGGTATTGTTTTTGACCTTTTTCTAGTATGGTGGTTGCTGTGAGAGAAAAAAAGGACTTCTTTTTAGAACTTGCTAATTTTATCACCCAAAATGCTTATTACATAATAGCGGTAGTTTTAGTCTTTACAATTTTCTTTGGCTTTTTTTCCACTAGATTGAAGGTAAACTCAGATTTGTTGAAAATACTTCCTCAAGACTCGGAAGTTATTGTTGAACTTCTAGAAGAACAAGCATTTCTTGAAGGATCTGATGTGATGGTTGCTGCGTTTTTTCTCAACGATAATGTCCAGCCTTCACAAATTGCCTCAACTTTTTACGATTTGATGCAAAAAGAACCTACCTTTTTAAGTTTTGTGCAAACGGATCTCTCTTTCCTTTTTTCATACGGCATCATAAACTTAAGCCAAACGGATTTAATTTACACTATGTATGAGAACTTACAAAGTTTTGGCAGTTTATTAAGTAGAAATTTCACCTATGATTTCAAGTTATTTGAAAAAGCGGATAACTTTTTAGAGGATATTTACGGTTTAGAAAACTTTCTCCAAACTGGTAAAAATAATGATTTAATCAGTTCCTACTACACTTTATCACCTGATGGAAAAGTTATGATAATGGGACTTACTTTCAACAAAGCTTCTTCTGATTTAGATTACGTAAACTACATAGTTCCAAAAATAGACTCAATTTTAACAGAGATTGAAAAGACTTTCAATATAAAAACAGGTTTGACTAATTCCTATGTCACGGGATACGAATCTAATCGTACGGTAATGGAAGATTTTAAAATAACAACAACCTTATCGATAATTTTTATAACTATTCTATTCGCTTTCGCATTTGGTAATTTCACTTCTTCTATAATAGTACTTTTAGGTTTAATAATATCTACATTTTTAACGATGGGGCTCATCACGTTAACTTTCGGAGAATTGAATATTGTAACTTCTTTTGTAATGGCAATAACTTTAGGTTTGGGAATAGCTTATGGGATTCATGTAATGACGAGATTTTCAAAAGAAATTGAGGATGATGGTAATTTCACTACTGCATTGGCTTCGACTTACAAAGGAATACTTTTGCCTCTGTTCTTTGGAATGATAACTACTGTTATAGTTTTCTTAACGCTTTTTTTCATGGGATTACCCGCTTTTAAAGAGTTAGCAATCGTTAGCTCAATGGGTTTATTGGTTTTTTTCTTTATTATGATTTTTTTTGTTCCAACGTTAATTTACGCTTTAAAAGTAAAAATAAAAATTTCTCCTTTTACAGTCAAAATAGATGATGCCTTTAAAAAAATCCCTCACTTTATATCAAAAAATTCAAAAATGATTTTTATTATAGTGGTTCCAGCAGTTTCGATCTTCAGCGTTTTGGGTTTAGTTAATTACAGTAACTTTTCGTACACGCCTCCAGGGCTAATTTCTTCTAATTCAGAATCTGTTAAGGTGGGAGAACAAATTTTGGATCACTTTGGAAATATTTCTTTTGATACGTTGCAGTATCTAATGAGAGTTGACGAAGATATTGAAACTGTTAAAAAAGAATTATTGAACACGGGTGTTGTGGAATCTGTCAACAGTTTACCAGACATAATTCAAGAAAATCTTGGAGAATTTTCTAAGATAAAAACACAGTTAGAAGGTTTATCTCAAGTTATAAATAATCCAATAATAATATCCGTTTTAAAAAAGAATAATCTATATTCAGACAGTCTAAAACTGATAGATGCTGCTGCTCGCTCTTCTGACCTTTACCATTTTACCTTGAATATCATGGATATTTTCCCTGAGGATCTCAGAGGAAACTTTTTAATAGAGAAGGATGGTCAAAAATATCTTATTCTGGAAGTAACTCCCAAATTCAGCCTTTGGAGTAACAACGGAATAAAAATTTTCTTTGACGCGCTTGGGGAAAAAGGAGAAAACATTCTGGGTTTACCAAAAGCAACATATAAAATAATGGAGATGATCAGAAAAAGATTTTATATACCATTATTTCTATCTTTCATCTCCATATGGGGTATAACTGCAATTGTTAGAAAAAATGTGCTTCAACCATCTGAAGCTATGCTTAGTCTGATAATTTCTGTATTAGCTACTTTTGGTGTGTCATATTTATTAGGTATAAAGGCTACTTTCGTAACCGTTCTAACTTTTCCCTTAATCTTTGGTATAGGTATAGATGGATTTCTACATATATATCACACGTTCAGTACTAACAAGACAAACTTTTGGAATATCTTAAAATCCATAACATTTTCACTTTCTACGACAACACTCTCTTTCTTGAGCTTTCAATTTTCTAGGGGAGAGCTTTTAAAAGAATTTAGTTTGACGATGTCTATGTCCTTGGGTTTTACCTGGCTATTCACAACCGTTATGTTCATAGTAAATAGAGAAATGCTCAGAAAATTTTGGAAAAGAAAAAAGTAGTTAACTTATTTTGGTTTGAACATATCACTGTTTATCTGCAACGGTACATTCAACCAATAAAAGATACTCAAATCGAATTGTATGTAAGCAAGATAATCAAATTTTTCTTGTCCAAAATCATACTTGACATCTCCCCCTGCCTTTATTCCATCGAATCTATACTTTCCAGATTCAAAGGATAGATATGGTCTCGATAATACTTTTTCTACCTTACTTCCAGCGTATATAGATCCACCTGCATACCCAATGTAAGGATCGATCTTCGTATCAAACACAACAAATGGTTTATCTAAATTTGCCTTTATACCAGAAATTGAATCATACGTGATTCCTATACCCATTTCATAAATGTTGTAATTGTTAACAGAGTAAGGGCTTATTTGGAAAATAGAATCTAAGACATATGAATCGAAAGAAGTGTTTTTAAATGAACTCCCACCTCCCAAAAATGTGTTTATCGTATTTCTTAAATACCAAAGATAACTATTGGAAATATAAAAACTTGTTAAAATATCTTCTTCTGTCAAACTCAGAGTTATACTGTTAGTCGTATAATAATCAAAGATCAAGGATAAATCCCCGTAAATTTTGCTCCCATCTGTAAATGCATCTATAAACCCTATGTAGTTCATGGCCTCGCTGATAAAAAATGCTCCGGCTCCGTATAAAATATTATCATCCATATCAACAGCTAAAATTGGAAACGGCAATATATAAGGCTTTTCAAATGTGTATTTTTTTACTTCAACGTCTTCAGGATAATAGATTTCATAACTTTCAAAATTAACTTGTGCAACTACACTTTGCAAAACAAAACTTTCTTTAACTGCACTTTCTAAATCTAAATAACTCAAATGGTATCCCTCATGATCGTAAACTAAATGGTATAACTTATCGTTCAAAACTACCGGTTCAAAACTACCGCTTAAATAATTTGTCAAGCGTTCAACCGTTTTTTTGGTTGTGTTTAACCTATAAATATTGTATATCCCATCTTGGTAATTAGCAGAATAATAAATAAAATCATTATCGATAAATAAACCAAGCTCTTCAACTTCATCATCGGTAATTTGATAAATCTTTTCTGATGATAAATCATATGAATAGATATCCGTTTGGTTCTTATAATTAGCAGAAAAATATATTATATCTTCTTCTCCTACAATATCGTTAAAAACATACTTACCATAATCTATTAACTTTTTAGTCTCGTTAGTCCTTAAATCGTACAAATACAAAGCAGTCAAACCTTTGTCTAATTTTGAATAAGCTATCTTTTCGTCTCCTACAAAACCAAAAGCTTTAACCCTTTCATCTAGAAACCTTCCACCATTCGGGCAAGCACAATCATAATACAACTTATTTGTGTAATATCCCATGTTGTAGGTAGTCACTAAGTACAAAAAATTACCTCTTGAATTTACATCGAATGAACTTACTCCCTTTTTAATCAATTCGCCATCTTTGTATGCTCCCTTCGGTTGATCAGGCATAACCAAATATCCATAAAGGGAAATCCCATCAGTTCTAAGATTCCCAGTATTTTGATAAGTGTTATCGATTTTCAACCAAGATAATTTGTAACCTTTTTCTTTTAATTGATCGTAGTCATTAAGATATTCTTGCTTAATATCTATCAAAAAGCTGGTCCAACTATCCCCCGTTACCCAATAAAACGCTTCATCCAAATTGCTAAAAACGTTTGTATTTAAGACCCTTATTATCTGTCTCAGTGTGTCCTCTCCATAATTATTAACTATTTTTTTCACCAAAATTGTTCCATACATATAGTTAAAACCAGCAGGGCTCCATATATCAATTGAAGAACCTGAACCCAAATAATATCTTGGGAAGTTGTTACTCAATATCTCAGATCTTAGATACATATTGAAAAGATCGTCTTCAAATCTCCCTCCGAACTCTTTACTTTCCATGTAAATAGAAATACCTTCATGCAAATAGCTCGGCTGATGAACCATGTTAATCGTGTTTTTAATCAATTTACTAGGAACCCAAGATATAAAAGGATCTCTAACATCACTCCCATAAAAAATGTGATTCAACTCATGCGAAAAAACAAATTTACTCCAATCTTCTACGTTTCCACCCAATGCCAAAAAATCTTCTGGAGGATTAATGTAAAGCCTTATTACATTGGTACCTGTGAAGGCAAAAGAGTTTGTAAAATCAACATCATCTAAAATATAAACCGTTATTTTACCAGGATTTGAACCATAAAAATAAGTGTACTTTGTATACAATTCTTCCGCGGTATCAGCGATCTCTTCATAAAAATAATAAAGATCCTTCTCAAAAACAAACCTATAATTCTCTGTTTCTAATTGATAAAGATCTTTAGGTGGTGTATAAACAGTAGAAGAAAAAATCGTTAAAGAAATCGTCATACAAAAGATCAATACAAACAATTTTCTAAATCCTTTAATTGTCATCTTTAATTCAACTCCTTTGATTTTTTAAAGCTTAATCTATTATAATATAATAAATAAAAAAGATCGATAGGTATTGACAAACTTTCCTTTTTATGATAGACTTATTTTTGGAATTAATGCCGAGATGGCGGAATTGGTAGACGCTGCGGACTTAAAATCCGCTGGGTAGAGATACCCGTGTCGGTTCGAGTCCGACTCTCGGCACCCTTTTAAATTAATTATGCTACATTACTTGGTGCGGGGTGGAGCAGTCTGGTAGCTCGTCGGGCTCATAACCCGAAGGTCGTAGGTTCAAATCCTACCCCCGCTACCATTTGTTATATGGCGGCGTAGCTCAGTTGGCTAGAGCATACGGTTCATACCCGTAGTGTCAAGAGTTCGAATCTCTTCGCCGCCACCATAAATGAAATTTCTTAAATAAAAAGATGGGGTAATTTAGATAGATGCCCCATCTTTTTATTTTATTTTAATATTTTGACGAATTATTAATCACTCTTTCTAAACCTCAAAATTCTGCTATAAAAATGAGTTACTTTTCCACTTTCGAAAAAATCCTTAGAGGAATCCTCTACTATAATTCCCCTTTCTTTCAGTGCCTTTCCTGATAATTTAATTATCTCTTTTTCTTCTTCCTGAAGCCCTTCATAAACAGTGTATACAGCATCGTTTTCCAAATCTTTTAGCTTGACGTTTACCCTATCGAACAAGCCAAACCTTCGAGGGTTTCTTAAATATATCAAAACACCTTCATCTTTACTTTTATTCAAATACTCCACAGCAAAATACCTATCGTTTGGAACGGAAGAAAGTCTGAATTGATAGCCTTCTTGTATTATCTCTCTTATCTCTTTATACAACTGAACCTGATACCTTGCTAAATCGAAATCCCTTTCAGAGAATTTATTCAAATCTGCACCGATTCCCAAAGATCCCATCATCGATGAATGAAATCTGTACGCCAAAGGATAAGTATCTTTTTCTCCCCAGTCAGTTACCCACCCTATCATTATTTTTGGTGCGTATGCGTAGGAAAAACCCTCTTGGATCTCTAATCTATCAAATGGGTCTGTGTTGTCGCTTGTCCATACTTGATCCGCATATTGCATTAAGCCTATATCCACTCTTCCCCCACCGCTGGAACAGTTTTCAAAAGTAACGTGTGGATGTTTTTCTCTTAAATATTTCCAAATATCATATAAGTTCCACACGTATTTAACCCATATTTCTCTTTGTTTTCGTGGTTCTACTTGCATCCATCCCGACTCAAAAACATGTCTGTTCATATCCCATTTGACGAAATCTATATCGTTCTGTGTTAAAAGATTATCCATGAAATCTATGATGAACTCTTTCACATCTTCTCTTGCCAAATTAAGCATCAATTGATTTCGTTGAAGTGATTTTGGTCTATTTGGAAAACTAATCACCCAGTCAGGGTGATTTCTATACAATTCGCTGTCAGGGTTAACCATCTCCGGTTCTACCCATATGCCAAAATCCATTCCTAAGGATTTAACATAGCTTATCAAAGGTTTCAAGCCATTTGGAAATTTATCTTTGTTCACATACCAATCCCCTAACCCTGCATGATCGTCATTTCTTTCCCCAAACCATCCATCGTCTATAACAAAAAGTTCCACACCAATTTTTGCAGCCTTTTCAGCCAATATTTTTTGATTTTCTTCGTTCACATTAAACGTCGTGGCTTCCCAAGAATTGTATAAAACCTTTCTTAATTTGTGTGCTTTATCTTTTGGCAAGATATAGTCGAGCTGGTAATGATGTATATTCTGGCTCGCCTTTGTAAAACCCTCGTCTGAAAAGCCAAACACAAATTTCGGAGTAGTGATCTTTTCCGAGGGTTCTAGTATATAACTAAAATCCCAGTCATTTATTCCTCCAATTATAGCTATTCTTTCGTATATACGTTTTTGCACTACTATCTTCCAATTACCACTCCAAGCTAATTCACCGAAGTATACCTTTCCATGATCTTCATCAGCAGAGTAATCGATCGCAAAAAAAGGATTCAGGTAGGCGCTTGTTTTTCCAACCCTACTTTCCAAAACTTTGCTTCCCTCGTTTATGTCTTCCTTTTTTAAGTGAAACTCACTCCCCCACATACCTGCAAGATAATTTAGTTTTGCTTTTTCATCATTTTCAACATACAACGACGCCGATTTCATATCTTCTACATTTATTTCTTGATTAGAATTGTTTTCAATCTCTATCCATCTTTCTATAATATCGTACTTTGCTATCACCTTGTAGAAAAGATTTACACTCAAATTATAATGCTCATCACTTAGCCTGATTACTAGATCATTCCCACTCACTTCAAAACTTTTGTAATTCAACACAATATCCCTAACACCGTCGTAATACTCAACCTTCAAACAATGCTCGACGTTGTTCTTCTCTCCTCTTACAGAAAACTCATCATTCCAAGTGTATCTGTCCATTACAATCAAATCTTTAACTTCTGGGTAGTCCTTAAACCTCGGTAACTTTGATCCCCAATACAAATTTTTGATTTTTCCTTGATCATCTAATCCAAAAACGTAACCCATATTTTCTGTTTCCAAAAACCATCTCTTCGTTTCTTGATCAAAAGTTATAGGCATTTAATTTCCTCCTTCTCACATTTAAATGGTGAGCCTTTTAAAACCAGAATTTTATCGTTGCATACTCAAAATATTTTTTTGAAAGAAAAAAATAAAAGAACGAAAATACACAAAGAATAAATAGCCGAAAAAAGATAAACAGCATCAATCCCGTTTAAAGTATAAAGAAATCCCATCATCAATGGAGCCACAGTTCCAGATAACTTAAAGAAAACCTCTCTTAAGGAAATCACCGCTCCTCTGTTTTTTCTTGAAGTTATTTCAGTAGTCAGAGAGTGCATACTCGGAATATTTATGCCATGCCCCATGCCAAAAATAATAACAGCTACCATCAAACCTACAAAATTTCTAACAACCATCAATAAAAAAAGGGCGATCGCATAAAACACATAAGAAAAAGCTAACAACCATTTTACCGTGTATCTATCGCTTAATTTCACCAACTGTGAAGAAGCAAATGCAGCGGTGAAAGACATAAAAAACATTAATATACCTGTTATCCAAGGGGGAAAACCAAACTTATATTCTGATAAAAAAGGTAGATACGAAGAATATGCACCACTGAGCAAAAAGAAAGTAGAAAACCCAGCAATATAGATAAGAATTATTCTGAAATCTTTTAAAACTTTAAACAGATCTACAAAATAATCCTTCAAGTTCTCACCATTATTTTGATGGGAATCTTCAAGAAGAAATAAGGTAGCTATTCCAACGGGTACAGCTAAAATGGACAGAAAAAAAGGAAACTGCCAACCAAAAATAGCCAACATTCCACCAATAAGTGGATAGATAGCTAATCCAATATTTGCAACGGTTTCATTGTAACCTATAACTTTTAATCTTTCTCTTTCTCTAAATAAGTCTCCCATAAGGGTTACATTCAATGCGCCCAAGGCGGATGCCCCAGCTCCATTGATAGCACGTAATAACAGTAAAATGTTAAAATTTGTTGTTAAACCACTTAATGCCCCAGATATGGCAAATAAAAATAAGAAAGGAACCATAAATTTTTTTCTTCCATATCTATCAGCTAAAACACCAAATAATGGAGTTAAAAATATGGCAGGCAAGTTAAAAAAAGTAATTAACAAGCCTACCTGTTGCTCTGTTACATTGAATTCTTCCTTTATCAAAGGAAAAACAGGAGAAATACTAGATACACCCATGACGACCATCAACGTCACACCGAATATAATTAACATGTTATTTTTTTGATTTTGTTTTTTTGCAGAATTCAACTTTTTGCTTCCCCCAATAATTTTAGCTCTCTATACCTTTAATTTTATCATATTCACACATTATATAAACTTCAAAAAATCTATTAATACAATTTTTTTCATTTGTGATAGAGTTTTATTAGTTGTTGAAATACACTATTACAAAGAAAGAGGGAAACATTTAGACATATTTTTATTGTTTTACAGAACCTAAAACGCCTTGTACGAAATACCTCTGAAGCATAAAAAATAGAATCAGAGCTGGTACCGTCGCTACTACTACGGCTGTCATAACTAAACCAAAATCGGGTTTGTAACCTGATGCTAAATTAGCTATAAATAAAGCCATAGTACGCTTTTTTTGACTTTGAATAATAACTAAGGGTTGTAAGTATGCGTTCCAACTTGTTAAAAAGGAGTAAATTGCTGCGGCAGCATATGTGGCTTTTATTGAAGGCATTACTATGGAGAAAAAAATTCTTAATTCACTTGCTCCATCCACACGCGCCGCCATTATAATCTCCCTTGGATATGTTTGAAAATTTTGTTTGAAGAAAAAGACTAAAAACACTGATGGGATCATAGGTAAAATAACTCCCCAAAGGGAATCTATTAAATTCAAATAAGTCATCAACCTGAAAACAGGAACCATCAAAGCGGCAAAAGGAACCATCAATGTTAATAAAGTCCCACCATAAACATATTTCATTCCTTTTGATTTATACAGTTCAAACCCGTAACCGGCCATAGAAGATGCAACAACAGACAAAATAACTACAAAAAAAGAAATTTGGATAGAGTTCCAGAAAACTTGACCTAAATCAAAATTGTTTATAAGATTTTGGATATTTACGAAAAATTGATTTCCGAATGTTAGTTTTCCTTTATTGACATCTAAAGATGTATTTGTGCTACCAACCACCATCCAATAAAAAGGGAACACTGAAATAAAAGCAGCAATACTTAAAAACAAGTATATTAATACATATCTAATTTTTCGACTCATTTTTCCTCACCTGCCACCCTAAACTGCGTTAAAGTTAAAATTACAGCTATAAGAACTATAATCCACGAAATTGCAGAGGCATATCCAAAATTTGGAACATACTTAAAACTAACATTATAAATATAAACTGATGGTGTAAGCAAAGAATTACCTGGGCCAACGCTTGAACCTGTTGTCACCCCAGAAGCTAGCATCATTGGCTCATCAAAGAGTTGTAATGTTCCTATCGTAGACAAAATAGTAGTAAAAAGAATTATAGGTTTCAACAAAGGAATTGTAATTCTAAAAAATTGGGTAATTTTACTTGCACCGTCTATCTCAGCAGCTTCATAGATTTCTTGGGGTATATTTTGAAGCCCTGCTAAATATAACATCATATTATACCCTGTCCATCTCCAAGTCATGGCAATTATTAATGTAACTTTGGCCCATACTGGATCTAACAACCATCTAATGGGTTCTTTAATTATATTAAGAGTTAATAAGACATTGTTAATAAGACCTTCAGTAGAAAACATCATTTTGAAAACTACACTATATGCAACAAGAGAAGTGACAGCAGGTAAAAAAAGAGCTGTTCTAAAAACCCTTTTTAACTTTAATTTTGGATCATTAAGCAAAAAAGCAAAAATAAGCGCTAAAAAGAGCATTATAGGAACTTGAATAATTAAAATAATAATAATATTTTTCAATGATTGTATGAAATAGTTGTCTTGAAAAAGTCTTAGATAATTTCCAAAGCCCACAAAATTTCTCATTACTCCTCTTGTAGAAAAAGTAGATAAATATAGGGAATAAATCAAGGGATAGAAAATAAACAAAGCCAAAAAAAATACAGCTATACTTACAAAAATCCAACCCCATTTGTTTCTTCTTTTTTCAAATGTTTTAGTCACTTAATAAACCTCCTAACTAAAAAATATTATTTAGTGTCTTTGGAAACTCTGAAACCTGCTTTAAACAATACTTCAAGAATCTAAAAATTTTTAAAATACCTCCATCATTCTAAGTTACATACAATCTGCTTTAGCTCCCCTTCGCTCAGCAGCCCGCCCGGATGGATCGAGTAGGGCTCCGCCCTGTAACCCTTTTAAAATCAAAATCTTATTTTTGAAAATCTTATTATTTCTAAAGTGTCTAAAAATATTATTAATGAGACTTGCAGTTTGCAACCAGATAATAAAAACTTTTTAGGAAAATACAAATACAAATTAAGTTTTTTAGTTCATTCTTTTTAAACTAATTTTAGATAATAAATTATATTTTGGTAAATTAGTTATCACAAATACTAAGGGTATCAAAAAGAAGGTCCATAAGGACCTTCTTAATAATTAAAAAAATCCAACTACATTTCTAAACTGATCTTCAGCTTTTTTTAGAGCTTCTTCAATCGTTAAGTTACCATTGTATACATCTGGCATTACTCCCATAATTGCTGCGTCTGCTTCGTAAGTAAATAAACCATAATCAATTGAAGGAATCATAGTCATCCATTCTGAAAAATCTAAATATATTCTTTGGTTACCAAAGAAAGGATCTCGTTTTACGTAAGCTTCACCTGTTTGAGCAGGTAACCAGGTTCCTATAGCTCCTCTTTCGTACAATATTGTTTGATAAAAATCTACATCTTTAGCATATATTTCTTTCATGAAATTAATTGCTAAATCTTTGTATTCAGAATTTTCTAATATATACCAACTGGATCCTCCAAGATTTGAGGCGTTAACAGAACCAGGAACATCCAATTTTGGAATTGGTAGAACGCCCCATTTACCTTCTTGAGTGGGTTCTGCCTTTATCGATCCAATTATCCATGCTCCAGTAATAACGGAGGCAACTTCTCCTTCATTAAATGATGCTACCCATTCATTCCAGCCAGAAACTTCTTTGCCAATTCCTGAGTCATAAATTTCTTTGTAAATTCTGACTGCTTCATACATCACTGGATTATTTGCTATGTTTGGTTCTCCATTCTCGTAAAAATACCAAGTTCCCGCTGATTGTAGCAATATCCTCATTAAACCTCCATCATACGGATCGGCTCCAATCATATATTTCCCAGTTTCTTCTTTAACCTTTTTTCCTAATTCTATAAATTCAGTCATTGTAATTTCATTTAGACCTTGAACGTTTATTCCAGCTTCTTGAAAATAATCTCTTCTATAAAACCATCCTGTTACACCAGAATCGAATGGAACTCCATAGACTTTGTTTTTTAATGTCATGAATCCAAGTTTGTAATCGGCGAATTCTTCCCAGTTAAAATAACCTGTTAAATCAGTAAAAGATTTAGGATACGATTCCAAATACTTCTTTGCGTTATAATCTTCAATCAACACAATTTCAGGAAGACCTTTTTTTACACCAGAGGCCAATATTGTGTTCAACTTTTGCTCAACATCGGCTTTTGCCATACTTACAATTTCAAACTCTACATTTGGATTTGCTTTACTGTATCTTTCGGCTGCTTCTTCCATGATTGCCACATTAAAATTAGGATCCCAACACCATATGGTTATTTTGCCACTTGAATCTGCTGCATTAGCCGTTATACCTAATCCCACCATAAAAACTAAAAGGACTAAAACACTTAAAAATCTTTTCATACCTACACCTCCCATATGTTTTAGACATATTTAATCATAGTACTTGTACTGCTATTCAAAAATCACCTCCTTCATAGCAAAAAGCATATCAAGATTTCGTTCTTTTAAGAATCTTAACCCCATAACCTGGAACAGTTAGTTTTCTATCTGAAGTTTCACCTTCCAGAAGGTCGATATATTTCTGTTCATCAAGTTCGACAACCTTTTCTTCTTGAGTAAAGTTCATCACAAAAATAAAGTCATTCTCTCCATCAGTTCTCATTTGAGCTGTAATACCGTATGGTAAATCCCTATCAATAACCTTTTTCAATCCAAGTTCTTCTATCAGTTTGCCATAAAACATATCGTTAAATTGCTCTTCATTTCTTGAAGCTATATAATATGCTTTTCCTTTTGAAAAATCATTGACCGTTAAAGCGGGCATCCCTTTGTAAAAATCCTCTTTGTAGGTTGCCAAAGATCTAGCTCCTTCCAAATGAATCAAATCGCATAGTTCCTTTGCTTTATATTCACCTTTCAGCCCTAATTCATTTTCATTATCGAAAGAAACTTGTCTACTCTCACCATCGTAAAGTGCATCTATCTCCTCAGACCAAATGCCAAGAACCTCTCTCAAAGGACCTGGAAATCCCCCTAAGAAACACAAATCTGTCTCGTTGACTATTCCCGACCAGTATGTTGTAACAAAGGTCCCACCTTTTCTCACAAATTCCTTGATTTTTTCACTTACCCCTTGTTTAACCATGTAAAGCATTGGTGCTATCAATAATTTGTATTTTGAAAAGTCACAGTCCATATTTATAACATCAACAGGTACACCATTCTTCCAGAAAGGTTTATAATTCTCTTTAACGGTTTCCTCGTAATGTATGCCTATGTTTCTTGGGCCTTGGGCATCTTTCATCGCCCACCTATTTTCCCAATCAAAAATAATAGCAACTTCTGGATTTACCGTTGTTCCTATTATTTCATCTAATCTTTTTAGTGTTTCACCCACATTTTTGACATCGTTGAAAACTCTGGTATTTTCATGCCCACAATGATCAACAACAGCTCCATGGAATTTTTCACTGCTCCCTCTGCTCTTTCTCCATTGAAAATATTGAACGGTATCAGAACCATGAGCTACCGCTTGAATAGAAGATAATAAATGCATTCCTGGTCTTTTCAATTTACTGACTTCTTGCCAATTAGTTGTGCTCGGAGTGCTCTCCATCAACATGAAAGGTTTTCCACCTTTCAATGATCTATTCAAATCATGAACCATACTCACTCCACAGGCTAAATCGTAATCATCATTACTATGCCATCTTGGATAATTATCCCAGGAAATTACATCCACATAATCAACAAATTTCCAGTAATCTAATCCCTCATATATTCCCATAAAGTTGGTTGTCACAGGCAGGTTTGGATTTATCTTTTTCAGAGGCTCTATCTCGTGTTTGAAAAAATCAACAGTTTGGTGAGTTACGAATCTCTTCCAGTCTAAACTTAATCCATGAAGCGTACTCTCTCCATGAGGCGCGGGAGATTCTATTTGTGTCCAATCAGTATAGGTATGACTCCAAAAAGCCGTCCACCAGGCATCATTCAGATTTTCTAAGGTTTTATATTTCTCCTTTAACCAATTTCTAAAGGATTCTTGACAGAGTTCACAGTGACATTCTCCCTCATATTCGTTAGATACATGCCAAGCTATTACTCCTGGATGATTCGAATACCTTTCTGCTAGTTTTGTGTTTATAATGTTGACTTTTTCTCTGTAAACTGGCGATGTATAACAATGATTATGGCGCTCACCGTGAAGGTTTCTCACTCTATTCGGTCCTACCCTCAAAACTTCTGGATATTTCCGCGACATCCAGGCAGGCCTAGCACCACTTGGAGTTGCTAAGATTGTATATATTCCATTTTTGTATAGCTTTTCTATAACTTTATCTAACCAACCGAAATTAAACTTACCTTCTTCAGGTTCTAAAGTACTCCAGGCGAATATGCCTACAGACATAACGTTGCATCCAGCAAGCTTCATAAGCCTGATATCCTCTTCTAAGACTTCTGGATACTTTAGCCATTGATCAGGGTTATAATCTGCCCCGTGTAGAAAATGCGGCACTTTTGCACTTATTGGTTCATATTTTTTTGTCATTATTTTCACTCCTAAACTTTCAATATTATTTACAAGGTCAATATTACTAAACATTAATATCGATACCGTGAACGATACCAAAATAATTATAACAGAGTTAAAATTCGTTGCAAAATCTCGTTATGGGCAATTAGGTAAGTTTAAAGGCAATTAAAAGATATTATTCACGTTTAACTCGAATTTTCTCAATTTTTGAGAATTTTTACTCCGTCTTCGATTGTTGTTTCGTAAAAGAATGGCTCTATCATGGTTTTTTCATAATAATTCTTCGAAACTTGCTCCTTGAAAGTTTTTACCTGACTTTTTTCCACCAAAGCAATGGCGCATCCACCAAATCCTGCTCCAGTCATTCTAGCTCCTACACAGCCTTTGGTTTTTAGAGCTTCGTCAACAATTGTATCTAGTTCATAACCTGTCACTTCATAATCATTTTTCAAGGAATTATGGGATTGGATTAAAAGTGATCCAAAACCTTCAATATCATTATTATTTAATAATTTAGAAGCCTGGATAACCCTTTGATTTTCTGTTATTACGTGCCTTGCTCTTTTTAACTCTATTTCATTATCAAGATATTTTAGATCTTTCTCACTACATTGGCATAAATTATCAACTTTTGTTTCCTTCGATTGGTTTATTTTTTCTAAAGCATTTTCACATTCTTGTCTTCTTTGGTTGTATTGAGACGAAGCAAGCTCTCTTCTTTTGTTTGTGTTCATAATAATCAGAGAATACTCGTCTAAATAGCAAGGTATGTATTCATAAGTTAGGTTTTGTGTGTCAAGCAGTAAAGCGTGATCCTTCTTGGCGTTTGCTATCACAAATTGATCCATTATTCCAGAGTTCACACCAATAAATTTGTTTTCAACCCTTTGTCCCAAGAGTGCAAGGTATGTTCTTTCGATTTCTTCAGGGGATTGACTTTGAGATAAGAGCATGAACCCAATTAGTACTTCCAAAGCCGCAGAAGATGAAAGGCCTGCTCCATTTGGAAGTTCTCCTTTAATCAGTATATTACATCCCTTCAAGGGAACCCCATCTTCTAACAGAAACTTTATAACCCCCTTAGCATAGTTACCCCAACCATCCTCTTTTCTATAATCCACTCCCTTATTTAGATCGACTTTTACTTCGTTGGGAAAGTCCATAGATTTTAGGCAAATAAAATTATCGTCCCTCAAATTCATTAAGCCATTTATACCAAGGTTTATAGCTACTGGTAATACATATCCTCCATTGTAGTCTATATGTTCGCCTATCAGATTTATTCTTCCTGGAGAGAAGAACCTTTGTACTGGTTTTTTACTAACTTCGTAGATTTCTTGAAAAGAATTTAGTAAATCCATTTTGTCGACCTCTCTATTGTATTTTTTTGAATTTTTCTATTGCATTTCTTAAAGTAACGGCAGTTTCTTCCACCGCCATGGTATTCGCCGCAGCCCAAGCACCCATCTCGCTTGATGCGTACCATTTTATTTTATCCTTGTCTCTTAAAGGAGGATAGAACTCAATATGAAAATGATAGTATTTGTTGGAATCTGCATATTCTTCTGAATTAACAGGAGTTTGATGGATATTCATCATGTAGGGAAAAGGTTTGTCAAACAATGCATCAAAACCACCAGTTAACAGTTTTATCGCCTCAGCCAGGTCCCATTTTTCTTTTTCGTCGAATTCTGATAAGTTGCCTTTGTGGGATTTGCTGACGATGAAAGCACCATAGGGGTAGTCTGTAAAAAACGGGAGATAAACGAGAAATGAGCCATTCTCAAAAAGAATTCTTTTTTGAAACTCCTTTTCTTCTTTGTTCATTTCACAAATAAGGCATTTTTCTTTTTCTTCGTAATATTTTTTACAGTTGTCGAGTTCCACTTTTAACTTCAAAGGAATCCACGAATAGGCATATAATTGACCGTGTGGATGGAGCATCGTTACCCCTACTTCTTTTCCTCTGTTTTCAAACGGAAAGATGTATTTTATTTTTTCATCTTTTGAGAGTTCCTCAAATCTTTCAACCCATAAGTTTACCAACTTAAATATATGTTCTACTTGTAATTGAGGAAGGGTAATATTGTGATCAGGAGAATACAAAATCACTTCGCATTTTCCATAATTTTTTTTGACTTTGTACAAATCCGATCCTTGTATATTTGGCTCATCTGGTTCTAGTTTTAAAGCGGGAAAATCGTTGTCGTATGCATAAACGTCATAGTTCGGAGGCACTTTTTTACCCGGTCCTGGACAAAAGGGGCACCAATCCTCAGGTAAATGGGGTCTATTTTGTCTGTTGTCTGCAACCATTGTGTATGTTTTTAATAAAGGATTCCAACGTAATTCTGCCATACAATTCCTCTCCTTCTTTGTTTGAGATTTACTGCCTTTAAAATCTCTAAACCTTCTTTAGCGCCCCTTCGCCCCGCTGCCCACCCATGACCCATATCTTATTTTATGTTTAAGATTTCCTCACTATAAGTTCTATATCTAATACTTTCCTTGTTGATGAGTTATCGCTTTTCTTACTTTTTATTCTTTTATAAAGCATTTGAAATGCCTCATATCCCATTTCAAACTTTTTAACTTTTACCGTTGTCAACTCTGGCTCGATTAACCTTGAAAAGGCTATATCGTCGTAACCTACTACTGAAACATCTTGTGGAATCTTTAGATTATTTTCTTTCAAAGCTTTAATCGCCCCGTAAGCTATTAGATCGTTGTAGCAAAATATTCCGTCGAATTCTTCTTTTTTTCTGATCATTTCAACCGTTTTATCGTAACCTGCTTTAACGTGATATCCTTCATGTATCCCTTCACATATCTTGATATCATCTTCCGAAAAAGTTAACCCTTTCTCTTTTAACGCTTTTTTATAGCCTTGCAACCTTCCATATGAAGCAGAGTTATATAGTTGATCGGTTATTATTTTTATCTTTTTACACCCTTTTTCAATGAGGTATTGCGTTGCAAGATATCCCCCTTTTACTTCGTCACTGAATATTTCATCCACATTCCAACCGTCTATTTCTCTACCTACAAGTACTATAGGGAAGTGTTCTTTTATCAGTTCCTGAATATCTTCATAACTCTTTTGCATTGGAAAAAGGAGAATACCGTCGACTCTCCTTTCCAAGAGCGTTTTTAAAAACTTTTCTTCATTTTCGTATAAACCTTCAGAGTTCATAATTATTATTTGATAATTATTCTCCCGTGCTGCTTTATCAATACCTTTGAATACCTCAGAGAAGAAAGGGTTAGAACTATCAGGCATGATTACTCCGATTGTATGAGTTACATTGGATTTGAGCATAGTAGCGTATATGTTTCTAACGTAGCCTAGTTCTTGGGCAATTTGTTCTATCTTTTCTTTTGTTTGAGGGTTTATATCTGGTTTATCGTTTAAAGCCCTTGATACAGTGTTTACAGAGACCCCTGCTTTTTCAGCAATGTCTTTTATGGTTACAAAACTACCTCGACTTATTTTTATCACCTCTTTCTCATGTTAACGTTAACGGTATCAAATTAATTTTACACCAAAAACCAAAAAAATCAAAATGATTTTTTTGTGGTACAATTCTTGTAGGACAAATAAAAAAATAAAATAGAACTTGCATTTTATGGCGTATTAGATCATAAATTAATTGTCATCGAAATAGAGTAATGGTTAGATAGTATTTTTATGTCTTTGAAAATCTAAATATTCAGGTTATAAAGGGTTCATATCATTATAATCAAGCCAAAAAGGTTTTAGAAAAGAAAAGAAAAAAGAATTCAGACGAAAAAAATAATCTTAATTAAAAACCTAAAATATTGAAGGCGCCCTTTCCTGGGCGCCCTTTATAAATGAGTATTATTAATTTAAAAAGTTAAGTCCAAATTTCTGTTCTTTATTTCTTTTTTTATTTTCTCAATGAAACGTTCTTTTGAAACATTTTCTATGGTATCACCTTTTCGAGTTCTTATATTTATAGTATCTGAGTTCACTTCCTTTTCTCCAAAAACTATCATATACGGCACTTTCTTCATCTGTTCATTTCTTATCTTATATCCCACGGTAGCATCAGAATCATTTACATAAACCCTAATACCTTCTTGTTCTAAAATACGAGAAAATTTCTTTGCTTCTTCGTTAAATTTTTCAGAAACTGGAAGAATTGATACTTGAACAGGAGAAAGCCAAGTCGGAAACTCACCAGCAAAGTTTTCTATTAAAATACCAAAGAATCTTTCTAAAGACCCAAATATTGCTCTATGAATCATAACCGGCCTTTTTTGTTCATCGTTTTCATCTGCGTACACAATGTCAAACCTTTCGGGCATCTGAAAATCAAGCTGAATCGTGGTACATTGCCATTTTCTCCCAAGGGAATCTGTAACGTTAAAGTCTATTTTGGGACCATAAAAAGCCCCTTCCCCCTCGTCTATTCTATATTTCATATTGGTCTTTTCCAACGCCTTTTTTAAAGCATCGGTAGCCTTTTCCCAACTTTCAATATCTCCCATATGATCTTCAGGCATAGTACTTAAGATGGCTTCGTATTTAAAACCAAATGTTGAAAATATTTCGTTGGTTAGTTGTATAACTTTTATTATTTCTTCCTCCATTTGTGACTGCATGCAGAATATATGCGCGTCATCTTGAGTGAAAGCTCTGACTCTAAAAAGACCGTGCAAAACCCCACTTCTTTCGTAGCGATGTACTTTACCAAATTCAAACATTCTTATTGGTAAGTCTCTGTAACTGACAAAGTTATTCTTATATATCAATATATGCCCTGGGCAATTCATCGGTTTGACTGCCATAGGCATATCTTCTTTCTCAGTGAAAAACATATTCTCTTTGTAATGATCCCAATGCCCAGATTGATGCCATAATTTAATATTCATGATTTGAGGGGTTTCTACCTCTTCGTATCCATATTTTTTATGAACTTGGCGAGAGTAAGCCATCAATTCATTTAAAATTATCTTACCATTCGGTAGGAAAAAAGGCATACCAGGAGCCATCTCAGATTGTAACATGAATAAATTCAATTTTGGGCCTAATTTTCTGTGATCTCTTTTTTTTGCCTCTTCCAACATGTTTAAGTAATCGTCAAGTTGTTTATTTTTGGGGAAGGCGGTGGCATATATCCTTTGAAGCATCTTGTTCTTTTCGTCTCCCCGCCAATAAGCTCCAGATACTGAAAGAAGCTTAAAATATTTAACATAACCAGTAGAAGGAAGATGAGGCCCCCTGCACAGATCATAGAAATCCCCTTGAAAATAAACTGAAACAGTGTCTTCTTCTAGTTCCCCAATTAATTCCAGTTTGTAAGGTTGATCCTGGAATAATTCAATAGCCTCTTTTTTATTTACTTCTTTTCTAATAATTTTTATATCTTCTTTTATAATCTTTTTCATTTCCTCTTCTATCTTTGAAAAATCTTCTTCTGAAAGGTTGTATCCTTCAATATCAAAATCGTAATAAAAGCCGTTTTCAATAACCGGCCCTATAGCTAATTTGACTCTATCCTCTCCGAAAATCCGTACCACCGCCTGGGCCATAATATGAGCCATCGTATGTCTGTATATTTTTGGAGCTATTTCATCATCCAAAGTTATTAACTTAATAGTTGAATCCTGCATTATAGGGGTATTCAAATCTTTTAATTCACCGTTAATTTCAGCTGCTATAGCTTTTCTGTACAGCCCTTGGGATATACTTTTGGCAATTTCTGCAGGGGTAATCCCATCTTTAAATTCCTCAACAGAATCATCTGGAAAAGTTATTCTAACCATTTAATCACCTCTAACAATAATGGAATTTTATAAAGTTAAACTTTCAAGTTTTTCTTTGAGATCTTTTTCTAGGAGCTTATCTATTATTTCATCTAAATCTCCATCAAGTATTTCGTTTATTCTATGAGTGGTATAGTGAATTCTATGATCTGTAACCCTGTTTTGTGGGAAATTGTATGTTCTTATTTTTTCGCTTCGCTGTGCAGTACCTATTTGTGATTTTCTCTCTTGTGTAAGCTGAGATTGTTGCTCTTCTAACTTTATCTCAAAAAGTTTTGCCCTTAGTATATTTAAAGCTTTTTCTTTATTTTGATGTTGGGATCTTTCATTTTGACAAGTTACAACGATTCCAGTGGGGAGATGGGTTATTCTAACGGCAGAATCCGTTTTGTTAACGTACTGACCACCTGCTCCACCTGCCCTATAGGTATCTATTCTGAGATCATTCTCATTTATCTGAACATCTATATCCGTTGCTTCCGGTAACACCGCAACGGTGGCCGTCGAAGTGTGTATCCTTCCAGAAGATTCTGTTTGAGGTACCCTTTGTACCCTATGCACACCACTTTCGTATTTCAATCTTCTGTAAGCACCTTGACCCTTTATTTTTAATATGGCGGTTTTAATTCCACCAAGTTCGTTTTCGTTTAGATCAAGGAGTTCATATTTCCAATTTTTTCTTTCAGCATACCGTATATACATTCTCATTAACTCTGAAGCGAAAAGGCTCGCTTCATCACCTCCAGTACCTGCTCTTATCTCCATAATGATATTTCTCTCATCATACTCATCTTGAGAGACTAAACCTTCTATAATTTTTTTTCTTGTTTCTCCTTGCTTTTCCTCTAAATCTTGGAGCATTGACTGATATTCTTCTTCAGAGACTTCATTGTTTACATACATTTCTTTTAATGCTTTTATGTCTTCTAAATCCTGTTCGTAACTCTCAAACAGTTTATTTAATTCTGATAGTTTGGAATGCTCCTGTCCTAATTTTTTTAAATTTTCAATATCGTTAGTAATACACGGATCACTTAGTTGTTTCTCTAGTTCTTTAATTTTTTTCTTTACTTCTCCTTTAAAATCTAATATATTCAACTTTCTCACCTTTTTATTTTATTTGTTAACATTAAGGGGTAAAACCCCTTAAGATCCCCGAACGCATTTGCTTCGCAAATGAGAATATGGAAATTATTTCTAAGGCATTATAAAGAACACTTTTGCATAAAGTAGCAAAAAGCTTTTTGCACAATTCAGCAAAATTTTATATCTTAAAACTTCCAACTAATCCTTTTAATTCTGTGGCTAATTCACTCAACTCTTTCGCTTCTTCGTTTATCCCTACCCCTTGTTTTACTTGTTCGTCTATTACACTTCTTGACCTTTCTAGTTGTTCACTTATCTGTGTTGCCGCTTTCGCTACCCTGTCCATCGCTGTGCTCATCTCTTGCGCACTTGCACTTTGTTCTTGCGCACTTGCAGTCATGTTTTCTATCCCTTGGTCCATCCTTTCTATCCTTTCTTTTATCCGGTTGAAACTTTTCTGTACATCCTCCATCTTTTCGTTTATTTCCCCTATCGTTCCTACTACCTTGTTCGTCGATTCGTTTACTTTGTTCGTCCCTTGCGTTATGTTGGTTAATATTTCAGATATTTCATCCGTTGCATTCCTTGATTCTTCTGCTAATTTCCTTATCTCATCCGCTACTACCGCAAATCCTCTTCCTGCTTCTCCTGCCCTTGCCGCTTCTATCGCTGCGTTTAGTGCCAAAAGGTTCGTTTGTTCCGTTATCGAGTTTATCGTTTCTACTATACTTTGTACGTTCTTGGCATTGCTTGCAAGTGGTTTTTGAGTTCTTTTCTGAGTTCTTTCTGCTTTCTTGTGATGATTGCGTTAGACTTTCTGATGCGTTTTCTACTTTGTCTGATGCCTGCTTTATTGACCCCATGGATCTTCTTAGTTCTTTACTCATTTCTGATAGAGCGTTGGCCATCTGTCCAATCTCGTCTTTGCTTTTGCTTTCAAAGTTTACCGTTAGGTCTCCTTCTTTGAATTGGTTTATCTTGTTTTTGAAGTCTAACAGTGGTTTCGTTATACTCCTTATTAGATAGATGACCATTATTATCGATACTACAAAGGCGACTATGGTTAAAATAATTGTCAAGGTTATTGCTCTGTTGTTTTCTTCTATGAGTGATGGACCTAAGGTGTCTTGTTGAACTTTTAATTCCATTCTTTGTTCTTCTAATAGGTTCAGTATCTCTACCCTTGCTTGCTCCATCTGCTCGATTATGGGCTCCTGGGATTCTATAGCTGTGACTATTTGATTGAATGTGTTTTTGAATTGTTCAAATATGCCTTTCATCTTGTTGAACATT